>NZ_VOYQ01000033.1:0-37510 GCF_013420195.1 Acinetobacter sp. YH01024 | reverse complement strand
CCGAACTAAAAATCTATAATCAGGAAATCAATAAAAGAAGAATTGGAATTGAGCATGTATTTGGCAGTTTGAAAACCTTCAAAATTCTTGCTGAGCGATATCGCAATCGAGGCAAAAGACTAGCATTAAGATTCAATCTAATTGCTGGAATTTATAACTTGGAGCTGAGTGAAAAATGACTTATGAAAGAAATCTTGTGTAGTTAATCATCAATGCCTGCGTTGCATATTCACAACACAGTGTCCCGATTTTAAACGACGCATATTTTGTGGTCTGTATTAGAATCTGCATAAGATTGGACGCTTAAATAATCAACATGAGCAATAACACACAATACTACACTCGAACAGCTCAGGTCTTACATTGGCTGATGGCGATCATATTCATCGTGGCATGGTTAATTGGCTTTTATAGTGGCAATTTTCTGAGTTATGACGTCGATGGCAGCTTTAAAGGACAAGTGATTACCCTCCATAAAAATATTGCGACTACGATTATTTTTTTGGTGGTGATACGAATCTTTTGGCGCTATACCCACCCCGCACCTGAATTACCTGACAGCATGTCATCCGGCATGAAAACCTTGGCACATTTGGGTCATTTAGCACTGTATTTTGTACTACTGGCTTTGCCGATCACAGGTTGCTTATTCAGTTGGAGTGCAGGTCACCCTGCTCCCGTATTGTATTTGTTTGAAATACCACGCTTGGTACAAGATAATTCTGAATTATTAGCCATCGTGAAACCATTACATATTTGGATTTCTTGGGCAGCAGGCTTGCTCTTAGTCGGTCATATTTTGGCAGCACTGAAACATCATTTTATTGATAAAGACCATGTGCTCAAAAGCATGACACGACAACCAAAACCCTAATAAAGACAAAATAAAAGCCACATTATGTGGCTTTTATTGTGAGCATCATCTTTTAATTCAGCACTTGCTGAGCACAGCCACGCATACTATTCAAAACCGCTTTAGAAATCAGTTTATTCTTTTCAGTTTCATTCACTGCAGCAGTCATCAGATCTTTCGCACCGATATCATCCATAGCATGCTCACTCACGCACTGACAAATCGCAGCTTGATTGTCTTTTTTCTGTTGAGCACTCATAAACAACGCAGCACCTTTCCAAATTTTAGAACTATTTAACTCTTGCGAGCATTGATATTCAACCACGGGCTTTAGCATACGCTGACTTAAACTTGATTTATCTGCAATAGCAGCCGATGAAATCAATACTACGGCTAAAAATGTAATCGATGAGGCAAATATAGAGCGATTTGAATGAGAGAAAAGCATGATTTAAACATAAAAAAGGCAGTGAATATTCACTGCCTGAGATTATACGCTGATTATTAATTCAACGCTTCAATCTTTTTAATCCAAGTTTGTTTTTCCGCATCTGAAATAAATGATGCTTCAAAAGAGTTAATTGCCAGTTGCTTTAACTCTGCATTGCTTAGATCAAGCGCTTTGGTGATCGCAATGAAGTTATCATTCATATAACCACCAAAGTACGATGGATCATCTGAATTGACGGTCACATGCACACCTTGTTGCAATAGACGGCGAATATTATGCTCAGCCATATCTTTGACCACGCATAGCTTTAAATTGCTCAATGGGCAAACGGTTAATGGCATTTTCTCTGCAATTAAACGTTGCATCAAAGCAGGATCTTCTTCTGAACGTACACCATGGTCAACACGATTTACTTTCAACAAATCCAAGGCTTCCCATACGTATTCTGCTGGACCTTCTTCCCCTGCATGCGCAACGATAAGAAAACCGGCTTCACGGGCTTTTGCAAAAACACGTTCAAATTTTGATGGTGGATGACCCACTTCACTCGAATCTAAACCGACACCAATAATTTGATCTTTATATGGTAAAGCTTGTTCTAATGTTGCAAATGCTGCGTCTTCAGATAAATGACGCAAAAAGCACATAATCAGATGTGAGCTAATGCCCAGTTTCGTTTTAGCATCATCACAAGCGCGTTGTAAGCCATTCAAGACAGTTTCAAAAGCAACCCCACGGTCTGTATGAGTTTGTGGGTCGAAGAACATTTCGGTATGAACCACATGATCTTCTGCACATTTTTCAAAGTATGCCCATGCTAAATCATAAAAATCTTGCTCATGAATCAGTACATTTGCACCTGCATAATAAATGTCTAAAAAAGACTGTAAATTATGAAAGTTATACGCTTCTTTTAATTCTTCGACTGATTGATAAGGGATTGCAATATTGTTGCGTTGGGCAATTGCAAACATGAGTTCAGGCTCAAATGTCCCTTCAATATGCACATGTAGCTCTGCTTTTGGCAAAGCGCGAATCAGCTCAAGTTGATCCATCTCTTATCCTCATAAAAATAAAAAAGGGTGCAAACTGAGTTTACACCCTTTCGCTATTTGACAGTATTAACCGCCAAATGCAGCAAATTTCAATGCCCAAAGTACAGCAATAATCCAAACCATATACGGTACAGTTTTCGCTTTACCTGTCAGCAATTTAACCAATGCATAGCTAATGAAGCCCATTGCAATACCGTCTGCAATTGAATACGTAAACGGCATAAATACAATTGTTAAGAATGCTGGGACTGCTTCAGTAATATCATCCCACTCAATATGAACGATACCTTGAATCATCAACACACCAACAAACAATAATGCTGGCGCAGTTGCAAAACCTGGTACAGACTGAGCAAGTGGTGCTAAGAACAATGCCAAAATAAACAATACAGCAACTACAACTGCAGTTAAACCTGTACGACCACCGGCAGCAACACCTGCTGATGATTCAATATAAGGCGTAGTCGAAGACGTACCCAATGCCGCACCCGCAACAATTGCAGATGAGTCAGCAAATAATGCTTTCTTCAAACGTGGTAATTTACCGTCTTTTAATAAGCCTGCACGGTGTGATACACCGACCAATGTACCTGTAGAGTCAAATAAATCAACCAAGAAGAATACAAAGATTACGCCAATCAAACTTGCTGTGAATAGACCTTCGAAGTTCATTTGCATGAATGTTGGAGCGATTGAAGGAATAGCACCTACAACACCTTTAAATTCGTTGAAGCCCAGTAGGGTTGAAATTGCAGTAATCACCAAAATACTGATGATGATTGCACCACGTACTTTGAAGTGATGCATAACCACAACCATCAAGAAGCCAAGTAAAGCCAACAAGACAGACGGCTGTTTTAAATCACCCAGACTAACCAATGTTGCAGGGTTATCAACAATAATGCCGGCATTTTTCAAAGAAACCAGTGCAAGGAATAAACCAATACCGCCGCCGATCGCCAGTTTAAGCGACATTGGAATCGCATTGACAATCGCTTCACGGATTTTGAACATGCTGATAGCGATAAAAACAAGGCCAGAGACAAAAACAGCTGCTAAAGCAGTTTGCCATTCCACGCCCATACCCAAACATACAGAATAGGTAAAGTAAGCGTTTAAGCCCATACCGGGTGCTAAGGCAATTGGATAGTTAGCAACAAGCCCCATCACCAAACAGCCAATGGCTGCTGCTAGACAGGTTGCGACAAAAACAGCGCCATGATCCATACCCGTTTCGGACAAAATCATTGGATTGACAATAATGATGTAACACATTGTCAAGAAAGTAGTTACACCTGCAATGACTTCTGTTTTGAAACTGGTTTTGTTTTCGCTCAGTTTAAACAGACGTTCAAGCATGTTCTCGGAAGATGGATTAGGAGTCGTCATGACCTAGCCCCTATGAAGTAAACTTTATGCATATAAGCATTCCACAAAATTAATCATGTCATGTATTCATCATTAATTTTGTGTATGCCTAAGCAACGAATATGCCAATTCGGCAGATTGTAGGCTTTAAAAAATCCTATTTTCAACAACATACAACACGGTACAAATGTTGAAATTTGCAAACAAAAAAGCTGCATAAACCTATGCAGCTCCTCTATTTATGTCATTTAATTCGTATTTAATATCAATAAATACTGATCAAATTAATTTCGGCAAATTATAACACATTGATTTTTTAATGTTTCCACATTTTCATCGCTTTTCAATTTAGTAAATTTAAGACATTGTTTTCTTTATAAAGTTTCAAATTATTATATATAAAAATAAAATATCAATATTTAAACGAACACTTCAAGACCATGCTTGAGCTCAATGCAAAAGCAGCAAGATTGATTTTTTTTAGCGCATATAAGGTGATGCGCTCAAATCATCATTGAACACCTGATTAATTTCTTGCTGTCGCTTTAACTCTGCATTCTTATAAACACTAAACCCTAAAAACACAATGCTGAGTATAAAAATTGGTATCAGTATTTTTTTCATAACAAAATTTTATTCATGTTTAAATATTTGGCTATAATAACAAAAAATTTAAACAAAAAAGTGACGTATTTCACAATTTTATATATTATTAAGTCATTTAATAAGCTATTTGTTCGATCAATGTTAATTTTGTAATATATTTTAGACTGATAGACAAGATAATCGCTGAATGATTTTTCGAATCCTTTTCCGTAAAAAGCATCAAATCGTAGATCATTTCATATACGAAATTTAAAGCACGATCAATTTCACAGGCCCACCATTACATCTCGAGTGAAGAAGATAAAAAAGCCGCTGACTTAAAAACAGCGGCTATTCATATTCTTTTCGGTCTAAGTTTTTCAATTTCGAAATTAAGCGGCTTGTTGTTCGTCTCGCTTAAAGACCAATTCGCCCTTTAAGCTACTCTCAGCATCGAAATAATAACCATCGGTATTGAAGGACTTAATGTCTTCAATACGTTCAATTTTATTTTCCAACAAATAACGCGCCATTAAGCCACGTGCCTTTTTGGCATAGAAACTGATGACTTTATATTTGCCGTTCTTTTGGTCCAGAAAAACAGGCTTGATGATTTCGGCTTTGATTTTTGCTTCTTTTACCGACTTATAGTATTCATCTGAAGCGATGTTGACCAAAATTTCAGAACCCGCTTTTGCCAAATCATCATTAATCAGATTGGTGATGATATTGTCCCAAAACTCGTACAGGTTATGTCCACGTGGGTTTTGTAACTTGGTTCCCATTTCTAAACGATATGGCATCATTAGATCAAGCGGACGCAATAAACCATAGAGACCCGAGAGCATACGCAAATGGGTTTGTGCATATTCAAGGTCTGAGTTTGTAAGTTTATAAGCATCTAAACCGGTATATACATCACCTTTAAAGGCAAAGATTGCTTGGCGTGCATTGGCAAAATCAAAATCAGGCTGCCAATCTCGGAAGCGCTCAACATTTAAAGTCGCAATTTTCTCACTGACACTCATCAAGCTTGAAATTTCACTTACCGACAATTTACGTGCGACTGAGATTAATTCTTCAGAATGATCTAATAGCCGTGGTTGAGTGAATTTTTCAGTCGGTAAAGCGGTTTCGTAATCTAAAGTTTTTGCTGGAGAAATTAAAGCGAGCATAAACATCCTGATTAATTTTTAATTAAACAAACTATAACAGTAGAGTATTTTCAAATCCAATCTGTGTTTTTGATAAACATAATCTGTAAACTATGCGACTCTCCCGCTTTCACATTTTAGTCATTATGTCAGAACAACTGTTCATTCAAGGGCCTGTTGGTCAGCTTGAAATTTTTGTTGATTATCCACAGGGTGAAGTGAAAGGATTCGCGGTAGTTACACACCCTCACCCATTGCAAGGTGGTACACCACAGCACAAAGTCCCTGTGCTTTTAGCGCAAATGTTCTTAGAACGTGGCTATGTTGTCTATCGCCCAAGTTTCCGTGGTTCTGGCCAAAGTGCAGGAATACATGACGAAGGCAATGGTGAAACTAAAGACACCATGCAAGTCATTGAATTTGCTCGCAACCAACATCCGAACCTGCCATTTTATGCAGGCGGTTTTAGTTTTGGTGCAAATGTCATGACTAAATGCTATGCCCTATTGCCAGTAGAATTGCAGCCTGTACAAACTATTTTATGTGGCCTACCAACCACAACAGTTGCAGGTGTACGTCACTATGTGACACCACATATTAAGGGTGATATTTTATTTATTCATGGTGAAGAAGATAATGTCACACTGTTATCTGACTTGATTCAGTGGGCCAAACCACAGCGCCATTTAATCACGGTTTTACCAAGTGCAAACCACTTCTTTACGGGTTATCTAAAACAGCTTCGTATCGCGATTTCACGCTTTTTAGTATAAAAAATACCAAAAAATGAGTCAGCTTAACTGGCTCATTTTTTTTGCCTAGCGAACGCTCTATTCCCCCAATATTCCAGATAAATTCAACTTCTCGCTTTTCGATTTATCCATCATTTAAATGCATTGGTGATCATTATCTATTCAACATGTAATGACCTAAGCCGATGCTCGTTTAATTTTGATTACGCCTCAATTTTTTATCTAAAAACCAATAATTTACTTGTTTAAATAATCAACTACAGAAATAATACCCAGAAAAATTAAGATAAAATTTAGAGGGAAAAATGAAATTTATTGTTGCTGTGATTTTAAGTCTAGGCATTGCAGCTTTGGTCTATTATTTTAATTCAACGCCTTCCACAACAACGAATTTTCCAGCATCTACGGTTGCTGCGAACGATGGTCCCAAAGCCTATTTGACAGCGTCATACAAGATGAATGTCGATGGTCGTGATTTTAGCTTAAAGATGGTCTACGACTTTCCCAATAGCCAAGTGTGTGAAGCCCAGCTCAACAGCACAGACACCATGAATATGATTTCAACCTTTAAGCAACGCTGTTCGAGTGACTCGGTGTGTAAAGAAGCTGAAATTTCATCTTGTTCACCTTTTACCGATCAAAAATATAAAGATATGCTCGATAAAAACTATCATGACACCCATTATATTTATTTAAGCGATAGTAAATTGACTGATCAACGTGGTGTGATCGTGTTTTGGGGACTCAATGAACAAGAGTCAGAAAAAATGTGTGACTATGTGAAAAAGAGCAATCGAACCATTAATCCAATCAATATTGAATGTCTATAACGTTGTTCAATACCTTCCGTTAAAAAAACAAAAAAGCAGCGCTATGCTGCTTTTTTTATGGATGATTTTTACTTCAATTTTCAAATCATTTTGTCATTTGTTTCCATTGAAACTCACTATATGACTCTTCTTCTTTTAAACTGTTTTCGACCGCTTGAGCCAATTGGTTCAATAGACTTTGCTCAGTAATACGATCTAACCAATCTTGGTCTTCATCTGGATAAGAGGTAATTTCACAGACTAAACGACCTGATTCATCCTGGCCCTGACATGTCACTGAAAGTGGCAATTCATGTTGATCGACACTGACTGCAATCTGATCACCACTTTGCGATAACGTTTGAAAGCCATAACGCTCTAATTTATTTGCCAATAATTCAGCAACCTGAGTTTGCGTATCAGCACTGCTTTCAACTCGATTTGAATCGCTATGGGCGGTGAATTGTAGTTTTCTCATGTATCTATCCAAAGACATTCTTGTTGTATGGTTTTAGCATAAGCAATTAAAACCAAACAGCCAAGCATTTGCTTGGCTGTTGTTGAATAAATATACAAATTTAGTGAATTATTTATTCACTTACCGCAATCGTTAAACCGGCTTGAGTCGCTAGCTCTGTAAATGTCGGGAAGCTGGTCGCAACAGTTTCTGTACCCACGATATTAATTTCACCCGAAGTACGTAAACCTGCCATTGAGAAGCTCATTGCAATACGGTGGTCATGATGTGATTCGATTTGACCACCTGTGAAGATTGCACCCCACTCACCCGCTTTGCCTTGACCTTCAATGATAATGCCGTCCTCGGTTGGCGTACAATCGATACCCATAATTTTTAGGCCATCTGCCATCACTTGAATACGATCCGACTCTTTCACTCGAAGTTCAGCAGCGCCGGTCAAAATGGTTTGACCTTCTGCACATGCTGCTGCGATAAACAGTGCTGGAAATTCATCAATCGCCAATGGCACTTGATCTTCTGGCATATGAATGCCTTTGAGTGTACGTGAACCACGAATACGAATATCTGCAATCGGCTCACCGCCAGCGATACGTTCATTTTCAACAGTCAGGTCAGCACCCATCTGTTTTAAAATTTCGATCACACCTGTACGTGTTGGATTAATGCCGACCGCTTCAAGTGTGACATCTGAACCTTCAGTAATCGCTGCACCCACCATAAAGAATGCTGCAGATGAAATGTCAGAGGGTACTTGAATGTCCGTACCGACTAACTTTCCGCCACCTTGAAGTGAAATGCGGTTGCCTTCTGTTTTCACGTCATAACCAAATGCACGAAGCATACGTTCAGAATGGTCACGTGTCGGTTCTGGCTCAGTGACAACAGTTTCACCTTCCGCCCAAAGACCAGCCAACAAAATACCGGATTTTACTTGTGCAGATGCCATTGGTAAATCGTAGTGAATACCTTTAAGGTTTTGACTTCCAGAAATAGACACGGGCGGCGTACCACGCTCACCTGTGGTTTGAATTTGCGCACCCATTTCACGTAATGGTTTTGCAATACGTTCCATTGGACGTTTTGATAATGACGCATCACCCGTCATCACCGAATCAAACTTCTGTGCCGACAACATGCCTGAAAGCAAACGCATTGAAGTGCCTGAGTTACCCATATACAAAGCGCCTGCAGGTGCTTTTAAACCATGCATACCTACACCATGAATGGTGACTTCGCCGTTTTTAGGGCCTTCAATACTTACACCCATATCGCGGAATGCTTGAAGGGTTGCCAAGGCATCTTCACCTTCAAGGAATCCAGTGACATGCGTTGTACCTTCTGCAATAGCACCAAACATGATAGAGCGATGTGACACAGATTTATCACCTGGCACAGTAAATTTACCTTGGAATTGCTTTGGGCCCGGTAAAATTTTGAATTGCTGTGTCGTCACTTTATTTTTCTCCATCAGTGGTTTCTTTGCGAGCATGTGATTGAAATGTTGGCGTGCCGCTTGTGCATGCCCCAACAGTCCCATCAACGCTTGTGAGTTTTCATCTTCAATCAGTTTGCGAAGAATAGCCAATTGTTTTTCAAAGCCATCTACCGCATTTAAAATTGCCTTTTTATTGGCAAAAAAGATGTCATGCCACATATGTGGGTCGCTTGCAGCAATACGTGAAAAATCACGAAAACCGCCAGCGGCATAACGGAAAATATCCAAATTGTCTTCTCGGTTCGCAAGTTGCTCAACCAAGTTAAATGCCATCAAATGCGGAAGATGACTGGTATGGGCCAACACTTCGTCGTGTTTTTCCACATCCATACAAATCACTTCCGCTTTGGCAGCTTGCCACAATTGAATCAGTTTCTCTACAGCCCAATCTGCACTGCTAGGTAATGGTGTCAAAATCACTTTGTGATTAGCAAATAAATCTACCTTACCGGCATGCACACCTGTTAGTTCAGCCCCAGCAATCGGATGCCCCGGTACAAAACCAGCAGGTAATTGCTCACCATAGACTGCTTTCGCTGCATCAACGACATTGCCTTTGGTACTCCCAACATCGGTAATAATCGTCTGTTCGGATAGATAAGGCTTTATCGCTTCAAGGACTTTTTGTGTCGCACGAACAGGTAAAGCCAAAACAACAAGATCTGCACCTTTGACCGCTTCGGCAGGATCGCTATAACCCTGCTGAATAAGCCCTAAAGCTTTTGCATCTTCTAAAGTTTTTTGTGAACGCGTAGACGCCACAATTTCCTTAGTTAAACCTTCAGCAATCATGACGCGAGCTAGGCTTGAGCCAATCAGCCCAAGCCCAATAAAAGCAACTTTTTCAAATAGTGGCACAGACATGACTTAAGCTTTAGCCTCTAAGCCCAAAACTTTAGCCAATGCAGCTAAGAATTTAGCATTTTCAGCTTCAGTCCCAATTGATACACGTAAATGCTCAGGGATACCAACTGGACGAACAATCACACCTTCTTTTAATAAAGCATTGAACGTCTGTGCAGGATCTGCTTTTACATTTACTAAAATGAAGTTCGCACGTGAAGGCACATACGCTAAACCTAAAGCATCAAAGCCTGACTCAAGTTGAGCCATACCCGCTTTGTTCACTACGCGTGATTTTTCAATAAATGCTTCATCTTTAAGTGCAGCAACTGCAGCCACCATCGCAAGATGGTTCACGTTAAATGGTTGACGAATACGATTGAGGAAATCCGTCACTTCAACTGAAGCCAAGGCAAAACCAACACGTAACGCAGCCAAGCCATAACATTTTGACATGGTACGGCTCACAATTAAGTTTGCGTATTGATCTAAGAATTTCAAGCTGTTGAAGTTTTCTGGGAAATATTCCACATAAGCTTCATCTAAAACCACGATCACATTTGCAGGTACTTTTTGCATGAACGCTTCAAATTCAGCTTCTTCAAACCATGTACCTGTTGGATTATTTGGGTTCGCAATAAAAATCAATTTAGTATTGTCTTTAATTGCCGCAGCCATTGCATCTAGGTCATGTGAAAAACCTTTTGCAGGCACTTCAATCGCTTCAGCATTAATCGCTTGAGTCACCAGACCATACACAGCAAATGCGTGTTGGCTATACACCACAGAGTCTTGCTCTGAAACAAAAGCACGAGCGAAAATTTCTAGAAGATCGTTTGAACCATTACCCAACGTAATGCGGTCATGTGCAATACCAAATTGTTTTTCAACTTGGTCTTTCAAAATAAAACCGCCACCATCCGGATATCGACCAATTTCTGCAAGTTCAGCAGCAACCGCTTCTTTCACTTTGTCAGAACAACCCAATGGGTTTTCATTTGATGCGAGTTTTACGATATCTGTAATACCCAACTCACGCTCAAGTTCACTAATTGGTTTACCTGGTTGGTAAGGCTTTAGCTTTGCAATGCCTTCATTGGCTGGGACAAACGTCATTTTACACTTCCAGTTTTTTCAAATGATGAAGGTGATCAACTCCTGATGGAATTGATCACAGTTGTGATCTTAAAGAACAGCAATCGGATATGAACCCAATACACGAATTTCTTTTACTAACGGACGAATTTCTTCAATTGCCGCTTTCACGTTTTCTTGCTCAACATGACCTTCCAAGTCCACAAAGAATACATAAGCCCATTTTTCTGGTAATGCAGGACGTGTTTCGATACTTGTTAAGCTAATATTATGCTTGGCAAACGGTGCAAGAATTTCAAGTAATGCCCCTGCACGGTCATGCGCAGAAATCAACAATGAAGTTTTATCATTGCCCGATTGCGGTACTTTCTCACGACCAATCACCAAGAAACGAGTAGTATTTTCAGGATTGTCTTCAATATTGCTATGCAAAATTTCAAGGTTGTAAATGTTCGCAGCGACTTCAGATGCAATTGCTGCTGAGTGCCATTCATTGCGAATACGGCGTGCAGCTTCTGCATTTGAACTGAGTGCAACACGTTCTACACCTGGATAATGAGCATCTAACCAACCACGGCATTGCGCCAAAGTTTGTTGATGTGCATAAATTTGTTTAATGCTGTCTTTACGTGTGTTTTCAGACACTAGGAACTGGTGATGAATACGCAGTTCAACTTCACCAATAACATTGAGATGTGAAGATTTGAAGCAATCTAAAGTATGGTTCACTACACCTTCAGATGAGTTCTCTACAGGCACAAGACCATAGTGCGCACTGCCTGCTTCTACTTCGCGGAATACTTCATCAATTGTTGGTAATGGGCGCACCACAGCGTCTTGACCAAAGTGTTTCAACACTGCCGAATGTGTATAAGTCCCAACTGGACCTAAGAACGCAATACTTTGCGGTGCTTCAAGGGCTAAACAAGCCGACATGATCTCACGGAATAAACGTGCCATTGTCACATCAGACAATGGGCCTTCGTTACGATCCATAACTTTGCGTAAAACTTGCGCCTCACGTTCAGGACGATAAAACAATGGATTCTCTTCTGCAGCAAATTTTGCTTTTGCCACAGCTTCAGCTAGTTTCGCACGACGGTTGATAAGTTGTTGAATCTGCATATCAACAGAGTCGATATCTTCACGAATTTGAGCTAAGTCCAGAGAAGTCGGAGTGTTTTGATCATCGTTGATCATTGTTATGTCGCCCTTCAAAAAAATTTTGCAAACAGTATAACAATAGTTAGCTTTCAAATGTTGCGCAATACGACTTTGATGGTTTCAGCCTTAAAAACATACAGTTGATTAAAGCTTCATCAGCTTAACTTAAGAGCCAAAACAGCCAAACTGATAGGTAAAGCCATAATTAAGGCAAATCTTACCTTTTGACGGCTTTATTGATCATTCAACTTGAGCAGCACAATAAATAGACCTTCTCTTTTCCTCCAAATTTGCATCAGATCCATCCCCTTATAAGCCCATCAATCAATTTGTTTCATTGGTCATTTCATTTTTAAATTTTGCTCTCAATACTTGAAGCAAAATAAAAATTTCAAAACTTGGCTTTCATGGCATAGAAATAATTTAAAACTTAAAGATGATCTATATAAACACTTGGTCATTGATCGTTTTTTCAGTGACTTAATAGGCACTTTCATCTAGTGTTTACAGTCATTGACGCATTTATTACAAAAGACACAGGTAATTTTTATCATTGCTTTGTAGTCTAAATATCAGAAAAAAAATAACAGACCCATAGGTACAAGTATGCACAAGAAAATTGCAGTGTTAGTGACCTACGATTTTGAAGATATTGAGTATCTTGAGCCTGTAGAGGCATTTCGAGCCGCTCGGCACAGCATTATCAATGTCGAAGATCAGATTGGAAAAATCGTTTACGGTATTAAACGCCGTTCCCAGATCACCATTGACCAGAGTATCGACGACGCCTCTGTACATGATTTTGATGCCTTGTTTATCCCCGGCGGTTATTCACCCGAGAAACTCGCTTTAGATGACCGTTTTATCTATTTTGTACGTAATTTTGCAGATAGCCAAAAGCCGATTTTGAGCAGTTGTCACGGTCCACAGTTGTTATTAGAAGCTGGTGTCATACAAGGTCGCCATTTCGCCCAATCTGAAACACTTAAATCAGCTTTGTTAAACGCAGGTGTGATGGTGTCGGATCAATCGGTCGTGAATGATAATAACCTGTATATATCGTCGCGTAGTACTTTAGATACCCCTGAATTTATTGAAGTCTGTTTGCAAGTTTTGGGGCAACCGTCATTATCATAGGTCTCAATATATTCACTTACACTCAACCTCACAATCTAATTCACACACGCAAATCTATAGAAATACATCGTCTCTATAGAAATACATCCTAAAAAAAATAGCGAAGCCTTCACTTCGCTATTTTAATGTCAGCCTGATAAATTGTTTATCGACCTAAAATACTTCGTGCCACGATTTCTTTCATAATTTCATTGGTGCCACCGTAGATTTGCTGGATACGCGCATCGACAAAAAAGCGTGAAATTGGATATTCGGTCATATAACCATAGCCACCAAATAATTGAAGTAGATTATGGGCCACTTTCATTTGCATATCGGTAGAAAAGCTCTTGAGTGCTGCTGCAGTTTCAACATCAAGTTTGCCTTGCATATAAAGTTCAACATTTTGATTATAAAATGCCGCTGTAGCCAATTCGTCAATCTTAGCCTGTGCCAAGACAAAACGAGTATTTTGGAACTGTCCGATCGCCTGTCCGAACGCTTGTCGCTCTTTAACATACTGCGTTGCCACATCAATGGAACCACGAATCGCACCAATTGCAGTCGAGGCAATTGCGGTACGTTCACGCGGTAACTCTTGCATCAAGTAAGCAAAGCCGTGTCCAGCTTGACCCAAAAGTTGCTCTTTCGGTACTTTGACATTGTCATAAAACAACTCAGAAGTATCTTGTGCATGTAGACCAATTTTGTCGAGGTTGGTACCTTTCTTAAATCCATCCAAATGTGTATCGACTAAGAGTAGTGACACGCCTTTGGCACGTGCTTGTGGATCAGTTTTCGCGGCCAATACCACTAAGTCTGCATGTTGACCATTTGAGATAAAGGTTTTCGAACCATTGAGAAGATAATAATCCCCCTGCAAAATTGCACTACTGCGCATAGACTGTAAGTCCGAACCTGCACCCGGCTCTGTCATACCAATAGCACCGACCACTTCACCCGTGACCATTTTCGGTAACCAATATTGTTTTTGTTCTTCTGAACCAATGTGCAAAATATAAGGCGCTGCAATTTCAGAATGGCATGAAATACCTGTCGATAATGCACTAAAACCTGCGCGAGCAGATTCTTCAACTAACATCAGTGAATAATGCGTTGGGACGCCATAGCCGCCATATTCTTCAGGCACATCGACACATAAAAAGCCATTTTCACCCAAGGCATTCCATACTGATCGCGGCATAATGCCTTCACGTTCCCATTGCTCATAATGTGGTGCGACATGCTCTGCCATAAAACGGCGAAAGTTATCTCGAAATAATTCTAAGTCTGCATCATAAGCCAGCATGTGTTTCTTCCTTGGTTAAGTTTGTTGTTTTGTTGAACTCCATCCTATTGCAGTTTAGAACGGCCGTCATGCCCAAAAACTAAAGCGTTCAAATTTAGCTTTAGTCCTGCATTAAAAAAGGAAGCCGAAGCTTCCTTTTTAAATGACATCTTTTACATCACAGCATCTGCCTTAGGCATGATGTGCATTGCCTTCTTCTTGCATCTGACGGTCAATTTCTTCAGGGTTTGCCAAAGCAAAATCCAGTTTTTCTTTGTCTAATTGACCCACCCATTTCGCAACCACAATCGTTGCCAAAGAGTTACCTACAAGGTTCGTTAATGCACGTGCTTCTGACATGAAACGGTCAATACCAAGAATTAATGCCAAACCTGCAACAGGAATATGACCCACAGCAGACAATGTTGCAGCCATCACAATAAAGCCTGAACCCGTCACACCCGCAGCACCCTTAGATGAAATGAGTAGAACCAACAACAACGTGATCTGATGCGAAATATCAAGCGGTGTATTGGTCGCTTGTGCAATAAAGATTGCTGCCATGGTCAGGTAAATAGACGTACCATCTAGGTTAAATGAATAACCTGTTGGAATAACAAGGCCCACTACAGATTTTTCTGCACCAGCAAGTTCGAGTTTTTTCAACATACGTGGCAGTACAGATTCAGAAGAAGACGTACCCAGTACGATCAGTAACTCTTCGCGAATCATACGAATCATTTTGAGGATACTGAAACCGCAAATACGTGCAATTGAGCCAAGTACAAGGAAAATAAACAGCAAACAGGTAATATAGAAGCAGATGATCAATTGACCCAATTGCGCCAAACTACCAATACCATATTTACCAATGGTATAAGCCATCGCACCGAAGGCACCAATTGGCGCAAGCTTCATGATCATGTTTACAATGTTAAAGAATACATGTGCAATTTGATCAATAAACTTCAATACAGGCTTACCTGCATCACCAAGTTTATGCAATGCAAAACCAAATAATAAGGCAAATAATAGAACTTGAAGAATCTCACCCTCAGCAAACGCACCAACAACGGTGTTTGGGATGATATTCATAAAAAATTCTTGGGTAGATTGTGCTGCACCAGATTCAACATATTTAGAAATACCTGCAGTATCTAAAGATGCTGGATCTACGTTCATGCCTACACCAGGTTTTGCAATATTAATCACTGCAAGACCGATAATGAGTGCGATGGTCGAAACGATTTCGAAGTATAGTAAAGCGACCCCACCTGTCTTACCCACAGATTTCATGCTTTCCATACCTGCAATACCACTTACCACGGTACAGAAGATCACAGGTGCAATAATCATTTTAATCAGCTTGATGAAACCTTGTCCTAGTGGATAGAACAATTCACCCCAGCCTTTTACGTATTGCTCGGTACCATTGATAATTTGCGTGCCACTTGGTGAGAAATGCCCCACCAAAACACCCGCAATAATGGCAACGATCACTTGAAAATATAGTGACTTATAAATTGGTTTTTTAGCCATGACATTACTTCACGATATATTTCTGCTTCAAAGAAATATTCAGTTTTTGTCTATTTTCAAAAAATAAACAGCCCAAAACCCCTTTGTCTTCGACAAAAGAGCACCAAAGGTATTTGACTTAGCCAAATACAGAAAAACGAAATATGTATGGTGATTAAATAATCACATCAGGACCTGATATAAAATCAGCGCATTGATCAGGAGATGAAACACATACTAAAGTAGGTTAAATTTTACCTGTTTTTTAAGGGCTTGTTCTGCCACAAATGTTAATTTCGGTTAAATAATAGACCGAGTTTATTAGACGATAGTCTAAAGACATCCTTTTTTAAACCTGTTATCAGGCTGAAAAATACCAACTATAGAAGTAAACTATCCTTAAGTCCTAATTTTAAGCCCAGTATTTGCATGAACAATAAACGAAATATTTACAAAGATTTTGAACATCCTTTTGCGCAATTTGTCCGTATTGTGGGTAAAGGAAAGAATGGTGCACGTTCGCTCACTTATGATGAAGCCTACCAAGCGTTCAGCATGATCTTAAAAGATGAGGTTTTAGACGTTCAATTGGGCGCTTTCCTGATGTTATTGCGTGTAAAAGAAGAATCTGTCGATGAACTCACTGGCTTTGTCCAAGCCTCCCGTGATCAACTCAAGTTTAAAAAGCTTGATGTCGATTTAGATTGGTCATCTTATGCAGGTAAACGTAAACATTATCCTTGGTTTTTATTGGCCGCATTAACGCTGGCAAAACACGGCTACAATGTCGTGATGCATGGTGCTTCAGGTCATACCATTAACCGCCTTTATACAGAACAAGTATTAGAGTATTTGGGTTTTCCTATTTGCCAAAATGATACAGATGTGGAACAGCAGCTCAATCAGCGTCATTTTGCTTATATTCCGCTCGACGTCATTTCGCCAATACTCAGTGATCTAATTTCACTGCGCAATGTGATGGGTTTGCGTTCCCCAATTCACACCCTTGCCCGCCTAATAAATCCGTTTAATGCCAAAGCCACCATGCAAGCGATTTTCCACCCAGCCTATCGTGGATCACACCAACGTGCGGCATTCCAATTGGGTTATCAAAATAGTGCTGTCATTAAGGGTGAAGGTGGTGAATTCGAACGTAACCCCGATGCAAAAACCTTAATTTGCGGCATCAAGGATGGTGAAATGTATGAACATGAATTGCCTAAACTGACGGACAACCGCAGTCCCGTCGAAGAAGAACTTGATTTGGCCGTTTTTAAAGCCGTTTGGGACGGTCAGCAGACACATGAATATGGTGAAATCGCAGTGACCGAAACCATGGGAATCGCACTGTATACCATGGGCGCCGTCACAAGTTTTGATGAAGCGATGCAAAAAGCCAAAGCGCTTTGGGCAGATCGGTTCTAATATAATTATTGTGGCTCTAGACTAGGAGAGTGAATCATTTCTCTGAATTCACTCTCCTATTTTTTCATATTTAACTGATGTTACGCGCGTAAAAGTAGTTACGCATTTTTAAAATGATTTTTTAAGTCTATTCGACGGAGTCTTGCATCTAGGGTTTGAATAAAGGGATTAGCCTTCGGCTGGAAGTACTTTTGTTTCGGCAAAAGTACCCAAAACCATTGTCATCCACAAAACTCGTTCACTACCGTCAAATTATCCAAAGTATCGCAAAAACATTTTTGATTAGAAGTAGCCCTGTCTCAAACACTTGCGGATGACGTTACCGCGTATCATTCTTTTATTTGAATCAAATTGCGCTTCTAATGTTACTGCGTAACATCAGTATTTAAGTTGATTTCTGACTTTAATTATTTCCCCTACTTATTCAGCTTTAATCGGAAAATAAAAATCCACCCAAAAAGGATAATGTTTTCCAGAGCGATGAATATTTTTCAATTCGAGTTGATCGCCGAGTTTAATTTGAATGTTATTCGACTCATATCGCCCAGACAAATAGGCATCTTTACGTTGCCCTACTAAGCTGGAACAATATTTCTGATGACTTTGAATTTTCGCGGATTTAAAAGCGGCTTTTGCCTTTTGAATTTTAATTCCAATCAGCAACATTGGCGAGCTATCATTTTTGATTTGTGTATATTGAGTTTTTGGTTCAACAAATTTGCTACTTGAAATAACGATAACCTGCATTAAACATTCAATTTTATTTTCAGCAAAAACCTGACCCGACAGCAAAGCAATCACTGTACTCATCAAGTATTTTAATTTTATTGATTTCATTTAAATATTTTTTACTTATTTTTAAGATTTAAAAAAGCCATATGATTGATCTAACCATATGGCTTTTTGAAGTGAATTCGATTAAACGAAACGAATGGGCTTGAACTCAGGTTCTTCCACATGCGAGTCGCAATGCTCATCTTCTTCTTTGGTCCCGCGGTCGATATAACCACTACGCTCATCTTCTGGCAAATGTTTAATTTCCCATGCATACACCGCTTGCATACAAATTTGACGTTGTTCTTGAGTCAGCGCTACGCCATTTGGCCATTTACCAATTTCAATTGCCGTTTTTAATCGACCAACAATTTCAGGATCGAGTACGGCAAGCATCTGTTCAATATTCATAATTAATCCTGCTTTAATGAGTCAAAATCTTGGTTCCAGCCTAGCTTGGTACGACATGCCATATAGAAGTCATAACCAGGTGGATGTAATAAGTTGAGCTTAAATGGATGTTTGCGGATATGTAAACTATCGCCTACACCCAATGATACACTGTGTTGACCATCGGCACTGACCATTGGTAGAACACGATTTTCACGAATCAAAATTTTAATTTCGCTTTGTCCGCCGACGACAATCGGCCGTGACGACAAAGTATGTGGATGCATTGGCACTAAGGCAATCGCATCCATACTTGGGTGGACAATCGGACCACCACCAGATAATGCATAAGCTGTAGAGCCGGTTGGTGTCGAAACAATTAAACCGTCACTGTGTTGGCGGTATACATATTGCCCATCAATATTCAGTTCAAAGTCGATCATGTGTACCGATTTACCCGAGTGCAGCACAATATCATTTAAAGCTACAGCATCATAAATCGACTCGCCTTTCGAGCGAATTTCCATTTCCAACAAGAAACGTCGGTCTAGCTGAAACTCACCTTTGAGCACTTGATCTAACTTGAAAATCACTTCTGTCGGTTTGATATCGGTCAGGAAGCCCAAACGACCACGGTTCACCCCAATCACAGGGGTATTATATTTCACCAAGGCACGTGCGGCATGAAGCAATGAACCATCACCTCCGACAACGATCACCAAATCGACAACTTCACCCAATAAATTACGGCTGACCGTCTGAGTATTATTGTAGGGAACCAGCTGCGCTGTTTGCGTATCAAATACAGGATGTAATCCCAAACTCAAAATATGATCGTGGATCAAACATAGGGTTTCGATCACTGATGATTTGTCTGGACGACCAATCAACCCAATGTTTCGAAATGATTTATGTGAAATTTGCACCTGCGCTTTTGCTCCGCTTCGCCTCATTGGTATCATATCACTAACAGAAATGATTTAAAAAAACTTTAAAGTTTCGACTTTAGTGAAGTAGCTTCCAATATTTTGCATACATATAACAGTTTAAATATTGCAAAATACTGAAAAGCTTCGCATGATTAGCAAAATTTCTCAGGGTATTATCACTATTTATGAAGTCTGAACGTGGCATAGGCATAATTGCACTGATTTTTTCGCTGTTGATTATCGGCGGATTTCTCGTGTTCAGCATTTATCTTATTCGTCTAGATAATATTGTACGGGATAAATTCGAAGGTCAACGTTGGGACATTCCAGCCAAGGTATTTGCTCGTCCTTTAGAAATTTATACCAATGCGCCTGTAAGCCAAGCAGACCTCAACCAAGAACTGAAACTTTTGGGCTATAACGCTCAAGATAGCTATGCGAAAACAGGGAGTTACGTTACTTCTGGCAATGTGACCTATATCCATACGCGTGGTTTTGACTTTGGTGATAGTGTCGACCCTGAACAAGTCCTTAAAGTGACCTTTGGTGAAGATCAAATCACTGAAGTGAGTGCAACCAAGCCTTCAAGTAGTGGTATTGCCCGCTTAGAGCCGATGTTAATTGGTGGTATTTATCCTCAGCACAATGAAGACCGTGTGCTGATCAAACTTGATAAAGTGCCTAAGCCTTTAATCCAAGCTTTAATTGCTACCGAAGACCGCAATTTCTATCAACATCATGGTATTTCGATTCGTGGTACAGCACGTGCCATTGTGAGTAATGTCACAGGCGGAAAACGTCAAGGTGGTTCGACCCTCACTCAGCAATTGGTGAAAAATTTTTATTTATCGCCTGAGAGAACCATTAAGCGTAAGGCCAACGAAGCCTTAATGGCCATGCTGATTGAACTTCACTATGACAAAGATGAAATTCTTGAAGCTTATTTAAACGAAGTGAACTTAGGTCAAAACGGTAACTATTCCATCAATGGTTATGGTTTAGCCTCACAATTCTATTTTGGTTTACCCCTACGTGAACTAAATATTGCTCAGCAGGCGTATTTAGTCGGTTTGGTTCAAGGTCCAACTCTATTTAATCCGTGGAAAAACCCTGAAAGTGCGATTAAACGCCGTAATATTGTGTTGAACAATATGGTGGTGATGGGCTATTTAACTCAGGAACAATATGAAACTGAGTCTGCACGTCCATTAAATGTCATTACAAAACCAACATTGGGCCCTTCTCGCTTCCCAGACTATATGGATATCGTGCGTCGTCAACTGCGTACTGAATACCAAGAAAGCGATTTGACCAATCAAGGTCTGCGTATTTTCACCGCGATGGACCCGATTGCACAAACCCGTGTACAAACTGCATTTAAAGAATCTGTGGCCCGTTTAAGCAATGCCAATCCAGCACGCTTAAAAGAATTACAAGGCGCGGTATTGGTGTCTCATCCTGAAAATGGTGAATTGGTTTCAGCAGTCGGTTCAACGCAGGACTTTACCGGCTTTAACCGTACAATGGATGCTAAACGTCAAGTCGGTTCATTGCTAAAACCTGTGATTTACCTCAGTGCGATAGAATCCAACCGTTATAACTGGGCGAGTCAAATCGAAGACAGTCCTATCAGCATTCAAAGTGATGGCAAAGCTTGGACACCGAAAAACTATAGTGGTGGCGCACATGGTGTCGTACCAATGGTCGATGCCCTATCAAACTCGTATAACCTCTCTGCGGTACGCTTAGGTCAAGAGTTCGGTATGTCGACTTTTATTAACCATCTGAAAAAGTTTGGTGTGACTTCTAATATTCCAAGCTACCCTTCGATTTACCTCGGTGCTATCGATATGTCACCGATGGAAGTCATGAGTGTCTATGGAAACTTTGCAACCGGTGGCTTCAAATATCCAGTGAAAGCTATTCGTTCAGTGGTCGATGCCAATGGTCGTTTATTAGATCGTTATAGCTTAACGGTACAACCGACTATTGCACCTGATGCAGCCTTTATCTTGAACTACGGTTTACAACAAGTGATGAGTTCAGGGACAGGCCGTTCTGCTTATGCATCATTACCGGCTTCACTTAAACTTGCAGGTAAATCAGGGACAACCAATGATACGCGTGACTCATGGTTTGCAGGTTATTCAGGTAATTACTTAAGTGTGGTTTGGTTAGGTTTAGACAACAACAAAGTTACAGGCTTAACTGGTTCGTCAGGAGCACTTCCTGTTTGGACCAATGTCATGAAGCAGTTACGTCAAAAACCAGTTAATTTACGTCAACCAGACAGCGTACAGTGGCATTGGTTAGACCGTTATTCAGGTAATTTATCTGCACAGCATTGTACAGGTGCGATGTATATTCCTCTGTCGCGCAACTCTATTCCAAATCAAGCGACGGCATGTGGTTCGACACAATATGAAGTAGAACCTTACACAGTTGATACTGAAGAGACGCAGCCAACTCAGGAACAAAATGATAGTTTAGGTGACTACATTCGTGAAAGTGATGTCGATAATGATCAGGGTTCATCTGATCAACCTCGCATCATCTCAAGTGGAGAGTATACAAATTAAATTGCAAAACATTAAAGTTTTAAAAACGTTCAGTATTCTGAGCGTTTTGACGATCATTTTGGCTGGTTGCCAAACCATAGTCGAACCTGAGCAAAAGCCGCCTGCTCCACCTGAAAAAAAGGCAGATATCCATGACTCTTCTGGGGTCATTATTACGCCATATGACCATCCAGAAATTAAACGTCAACGCATCGTTATTCCTGAGCAGAAAACCCAAATTCAAAAATTTGATGATGGTCGTGACTTGCCTGCATTCAAAAAATTGATGCAAAGTACGCAAACCGCTTATGCCAATGGAAAATGGAATGAAGCTGAAAGTGCGGCAACTCAAGCACAGCGTTTGGCACCGCAATCTGCGGAAACTTTTTTATATTTGGCAATGATCGCCAATCGAAAAAAGCAGCCTGCGAATGCAGAATCGTTGGCACTGCGTGGATTAAGCTATGCTCAAACCAAGCCGATGAAACAACAGCTTTGGAATGTTGTTTTAAAAGCCGGTCAAATGCAAAAGAAAAGCAGCACCATTCAAAAAGCACAACAAGCCATTAAAGCTCTTTAAGCACCCCCATAAAAAAGCCTGATCTTAATTGAGATCAGGCTTTTTTATTTAAAACATACTAAAAGTAAGCTTATTTCCAATAGTTACTTTAAGTCTAAAATATCGACTTTAAATACAAATTTAATTCAATACACACTTTAATTTAAAAATTGCGAATACCTGCCACCCCATAAGCATGATGCTGCTGTGCAATAGGTAGCAATTCAGGACGCATGCCACCTAAAGCAAAAACAGGGATTTCTATGCCTCGTGCAATCTCAGAAAAATGCGCCCATCTCATACCTTGCGCCTCTGGATGACTTTGTGTCGCCAGAACTGGGCTCATAAAAATAGCCTCACAGCCAATTTTTTGCGCATGCAGCGCAGAAACTTGATCATGACAAGCTGCGATATAGCGCTTCCCAAGCTGTAAATCACCTTTATTTTTTTTCAGCAATTGGTACTGCTTAAGATGTAAAGCCGAAATATGTGCTTGCACCTCTGTAGAGAGTAATGACCATAGATCTTCATTAATTATCAGTTGTTTTAAAATCACGGTAGGTAATTGATTTAATGCCTCTGCATTTTCTGCGCTGGCATCGACTCGCCAATAATACAACAGCGTCTCTTGAAGCGTTTCACGTGTTGGTAGATCGGCGGTGATTTTGATCTGTTGCTGCCAATATATGCGCTGCAAAATAGCTTGATTGGCCTTTGGAAAATTTAAGCTCATGAGTTGTTGACGTGAATACCAGGCCCATGGCTTTTTGATTTCATTCAGCAACGCATGCGGGACGATGGCATGAAATAAATGTAATTTCACAATAACATCATCATATTCATGCTGAATAAAATCAAAAGCATGCCAGTCGTGTAAACCAATGCCAACTTCTTCAAAAATTTCACGACGACAAGCTTGTTCAGGACTTTCACCCTGCTCGACTTTACCACCCGGAAACTCATGTTTATTGCCCTGATGTTGTTTTGCTTCACGCCAACCCACCAGTACTTTGTCTTGATGCAATAAAATCGCAATGGCGACATCGATTTGCGGTTTAGACATAGTTCCTTGCTCTCTGCTATGTTCCAATTGATAACCAAGTGTAAGCAAATTTATCTTTTTTATAAAATCCTAAAATTACCGTTGACAGGCCTATTCGATAATGATTATCATTTAAACCATTCAGAAATACACCACGGAGTCGACGGAATGAACGCACCATTTAGCCTTTTTACTCGTAGCAATGAAGCACACCACTCACTGCCTATGCTACATTCAAACAACCTTTTTGCCTTAGGACGTGAAATTCGCATTATGCATGCAGGTGAAGAATATCGACTACGTTTAACACGAAATAATCGCCTTATTTTGACCAAATAATTTCTGATAAAAATAATAATTATCAGCGCAATAAAAATAATCGTGGACACAAGCAGTAAGCCATCCGCTTACTGCTTTTTAAGTTTTGTACTTAGTTAAATTAAGCTTTATAGCTACTCAAATTTAATTTAAATCGCAACACTCATCTTCCTCTCACAACACTCTTTCGCTAAATTCCTTAGAGCAAATCGTGTTTTTAGCGGATTGGAAAAGTGAGTTGTACCTTTAAGCCGCCCAGTTCAGAGGCATCCACACTTAAATGACCTTGATGTAACTGTACAATTTTTTGTGCAATTGAAATGCCTAAACCTGAACCTTGTGTCTTTGTTCCTAATACGCGGTAAAACCGTTCGCCAATGCGTTGCAATTCTGCGGCTGTCAGTCCTGCACCTTGATTCTCGATCGTCCAAATCGCCTGCTGTGCTGTTACCGTTAAATCAATCTTGACCTGTCCTTGCTCAGGACTATAACGGATGGCGTTATCGACTAAGTTCCGCAGACAGCTAAACATCAATTCTGCGTTCATAGCAAACTGTACAGACTGGGTCTGTAGCTTCAATTCGATGTGCTTTTCTTCAATAAACGGCTGTAAAGCATCAATGACTTGTAAACTCAGCTGTTCTAAGTCGTCCTGTTTTTTATCTAATTGCTCCGATTGCGTCGGATCGAGCCGCGCCAAAATCAGTAGATTTTCTAAAACCCGTGTTCCTCGATTAACATCGTGCTGTATGCTCAATAAATCCTGCTGAATGTCAGGATATTTCCGTTTTAATACCTGAAGTCGCATTTGAATCGCAGACAATGGTGAGCGTAATTCATGTGAGGCATCGGAGGTAAAACGCTGTTCCGCCTCTAAGGCTTGATCTAATCGGTTTAATAAAAAATTCAGCTGTGTTTGGATCGGCTCTAGTTCCTGTAATACAGGTTCAGGTAAGACAATGGCTTGTAAGTCATCTACATTTTTTTCAGCGATTTGTTTTGAAAATAGCTGTAAAACTTTCAATTGACGTTTAATCAAAATATGCAGTAATAACCATTGGATCAACCAGACAATCAACAGAATCCCTGCATAGCCTAATACACTCTGCAGCGTTTCTCTGAGCCGTGTTTTCATCGGTTGAACGATTTGTACGGTTAATCCATCGTCCTGAAGTGCATAGCTACGCCAAAGCGCTCCGTCTCTCCATTGATAATGTAGCCCCTGTTTTAAATTGGGCTGATGTTCAAATGCTGTATGTTGTTCCGATGTGGTTAAGACTTGCGACCCTTGTATGAGTTGATATTGCATATCAAACTCTTCACTGAGTTCATCTATTTGTTCATCCTGCTTCAGCGTGAGATCAGTAGCAGTAAGCATATCTGCCACTTCGTCCATCAGGGCATCGTGTACACTCATGATGTGAAAAAGACCAAATCCCAACATCAGACACAGAGAGATTGCTCCCGCCCAAATTGCACTGAGCAGTGAGGTTTTAATCAGTTGTGACTGTAAGGAAATGCTATTTTTATCACTCATAGACTTAACTTTTTTGCGGAAGATTCATGCGATAACCCAAACCCCTTAAGGTTTTAATGTAATCACTGCCAATCTTCTTACGCAATTGGTAAATAAAAACTTCGATCGCATTACTTTCAACTTCATCGCCCCAAGCATAGAGTGATTCTTCGAGTTGGCTACGTGTCATAATATGCTCAGGATTCAACATCATCTTATGCAAAATTTGATATTCACGCGATGTCAGCGTAATCAATTCCGCATTTTTACGCAGCGTTTTGGCTTGTACATCTAAACTTAAATCCCCGAAAGTCAGAGAATTATCACGCTGTTGATGATGCAAGCGTAATTGGGCACGTACCCTTGCTGACAACTCTTCTAAGCTAAAGGGTTTCACCAAATAATCATGGGCTCCCAGATCTAAACCTTCTACACGATCTGCAATACTGTCACGAGCAGTAATGAATAAAACTGGTGTAAGCGGATGCAACTGTACGATACGTTTTAAAATTTCATCACCAGTTACTTTTGGTAAGCCACGATCTAAAAGTATGCAATCATATTGATGTTGTTCTAAAGCCAAAATAGCGTGATCGCCGCGATCAACCCAATCGACACTGTAGCCATCCATTTCAAGCCATGTTTTTATACTGTCGGCTTGGGATGCATCATCTTCTGCCAATAAAATTCGCATCTTACCTACCCTATTTCTATGGTTCCGACTTCAGTGTATCGAACTTTTGCTCATATCTACTCATATCATAAAAAAACCACAGCAAGCCGTGGTTTTTTTATGGAGCAGCACTGTATTGAATGACAGGCTAAATTAAAATTTTACTTGATCGACATCCACTTCAACACGTTTTGTTGGTTTGTAATCAATGTCGATTTCTCCAATGAGCGTTACCGGTGTTTTAGCTGAAATCGCTTTGCCTTGCCAAAGTTCATCATCAATATCCACTGTAATGCTGCCTGTGCTATCGCGGAACTGATATTTTTCATCGCCCATCGATTTCACAACATAACCTTTCAATTGAACTTTACTATCATCTTTTAAGCCTAAGGCATGTTTCACAGATGTGGTTTTCATCGGTGCAACTGCTGTTTGATTAACGGCTGTATTCGCGACTGCAACCGATGCCACACCTGCAAATGCTAAACCACATACCAATTGAGTGAATGTTTTCATCTTCGGTCTCTCTTACTTTGTCTATTTCGATAGCGCTATTTAAACAAAGCAAGATGAGTCGAATCTTAAGCTGCAAAGACGTTTTTATTTACTTTGATCGAACCATTAGTTGAGCGGCACGACACGCAGGACTTCTTCTAAAGTGGTTACCCCTGCAAGTACTTTACGCGCACCGGCAATTCGTAATGGCTCGACATGCTCTTTACGAGCCTGTGTACGTAGTTGGGTTAGATCTGCATTAGCACCAATCAATTGCTTGGTTTCAATACTGAGTGGCATAAATTCATAAATTCCCACACGGCCTTTATAACCCGTTTGACGGCATTCATCACAGCCCACCGCTTCGTAGACGAAATCAGGCATTTGAATCGCATATTCAAAGGTCAGATGTTTCCACTCTTGTTCATTGATAAAAGTCTCACGCTTACAATGTGGACAGAGTTGACGAACTAGACGTTGTGCCAAAACCCCTAATATGGTCGCTGCGGTTAAAAAAGGCTGAATACCTAGGTCATGTAATCGCGTCAAACTCGATGGTGCATCATTGGTATGTAAAGTTGAAAGCACCAAATGACCTGTTAATGCAGCTTGGATCGCCATATTTGCCGTATCATGATCTCGTATCTCCCCGACCATGATAATGTCGGGGTCTTGACGCATTAAAGCCCGTACACCATCAGCAAAGCCTAGATTAATCCCTGTATTCACCTGCATTTGGTTAAAGCTTGGCTCTAACATCTCAATCGGGTCTTCAATGGTACAGACATTCACTTCTTCAGTTGCCAATTGTTTAAGTGATGAATAAAGCGTGGTGGTTTTACCTGAACCCGTCGGACCGGTCACTAAAATAATACCGTGACTATGACTGGTTAAGGCCTTCCAATCATCCAACAGACGCCCTTCAAAACCGAGCTGTTGGAAGCTACGTACCAAGACTTCAGGGTCAAAAATACGCATGACTAACTTTTCACCAAAGGCTGTTGGCAGCGTCGATAAACGTAGCTCTGTTTCTTGGCCTTTGGGTGTACGGGTTTTTAAACGTCCATCTTGCGGTTTACGTTTTTCAGCCACATTCATCCGACCTAAGATCTTAATTCGCGAGACCACGGCTGTCAGGGTATTTGCGGGCATGTTGTAGATGGTATGCAATACGCCATCGATACGAAAACGCACCTTTCCTGTATCTTTACGCGGCTCGAGGTGAATATCACTTGCACCTTGTTCGAAGGCAAACTGTAAGACCCAATCCACAAGCTTCACAATATGCTGATCATTGGCATCTGGATTTTGTGTATCACCTAATTGTAATAGTGCTTCAACGCCTTTATTTTCACGGTCATAACTCGATGATTTTTGCGAATTACTGACCGCACGACTCACTTGGTAATATTCAACCAAGTAACGCTGTAGTTGGTCTGGACTGAGTAATACACGCTGAATCTTGCGTGGTAATACCGTTCTCTCTAAATTGGCAATCCATTCATTTTTATAAGGTTGATCCGTTGCAATCAGCACATGCTCATTTTGTAATTCAACCGCTAAAATGCGATTTCGTACTGCAAATTCCTGAGACATAATGGCTGTCAAAGCAGGCACATCAGCTTTTAGAGGATCGATAATATAAAACGGTACTCCAGACTTTTCTGCCAACCATTGGCAAAGTCTATTCAATGTTAAGGTAGACTGCGGATGACTCTGATCGACTAAATTAAAATTGGCAATCCATTGTAGAGGATGCCATTTCAACTGCTCACGCTGACGGTGCGTGGTTTGAATCAGTATTTTGTCCCGTTCAGTAATACGTCCATCTTTTTGTAATTGGTCTAAACACCAAGAAGTGTCAATTTCAAAATTAAAAGTCATTGTTCTATGTTCCCCAAACATAGGTTCACTATAACAAAACCAGCTGATTAAAACGCAATATTTTTTACTTAAATTATTAAGAAAAATTTAACTTAAATCATTAATTTTAATTAGTTAATTTTTAACATTCCCTTTTTTATATTTTTCTATACTATATGCAACAGTCACAAATAATAGTGACGTAATTCATAATTTATTAAAGAGGGTAACATGAAATTTAAAATTTTAAGCCTAGCCATTTTTAGTTCCTTAATTCTAAGCGCTTGCGGCGGCGGCTCTTCAGACAATAGTTCTACTTCATCTGAAACTGGATCAGGAAATGGAGCTGAAACTAGTTCCGAAAATAATAAATGGTCAATCTACTCATCATCATATTGGGATGGAAGCGACAATTTATTCGAAAAAACACATTTCAATATTCAAAATAATACTATTTATTTCAATGTTGATTATTTAAGCAATAACAATGAAAATTATGACTTGAAATGGATAATTTCTGATTATTTAACAGACGAAGGCCTTTATACACCAGTGCTGAACAAAACCGAATATGGTTATAAATTTGCCAATTTAATTTCTAAAAATGATAGCCAATGGATTTTCACACCAGCATCTAGTCAAAACTTCAATGGTCTGAAACTGACTCAAAATTTCGAAGTGGTAAATTTAACAGGTAAAGAAATTGGCTATTACGTAGACACATTTAATTATCTTTCAGGTGCAGATACTACGTTAGCAACGAAGTTGGGCACATTCCCTAGTTTCTATTATTCAAAATTAAAAGGAAAAACTTTTCCTCAAGGTTCAACTTGCTTAAGACTGAAAACATCATCAAGTTCAAAAAATTATGTTGAACTCCTTGGTGACAACATTAATGGTTTTGATCCTACTGAATATTTAGATGACGGTTATACCATCCAAAACATAGCTTCTTATCCAGTTTATATTTCGAAAAATCAACCTGTAAATTATGATTTTGATGCTTATGTGCAGTTTAATCAAAATTATCGTTATGGCTCATACTATAAATCAGGGACCACTTACACATTGGCTAATGATATTAAAGACTATCAAGCTGACTTAGATGAGGCGATTCAAAATTATGGAAAGGATAGCCTGGAAGCAAAAGTTGAAACTAACTATGTAGAAGCAATCAAAAATGAATGCTCGCTATTTAACAATATCGCTAGTACTGAAATTGATAAATACTCTAAATTAAAGTAATTCGATTTCAAAAAAGATCAGGTTTAAAACCTGATCTTTTTAACTACTTAGAATTTCGTGTACGACTATTTTATTAGTGTCTACGCAAAAACGCACATTACAACCGCCAAACAACATGCCATATATACGTTCAACATCATGCTGATAAGCAGGACGTGGATCTAAACTCAATACTTGTTCCAGTTCTGCTGTTAATTGTTCGGTTAAATTGCCATTATTCAAAAATACCTGTTTTTGTTGCTCAGCGTGCTCTGACCAAATCACAGATTTTCTTTCTGGCTCATCCTGCGCATAACCGCTTTGCGCATCCATAACTGCATCTGAATATTGAATATAGGGTTTGATATCTAAAATTGGTGTTCCATCCAACAAATCACTACCGACAACATAGACACGTACCGATTTTCCGACTTTTTTCACCCCTTTGAGCTGCACAACCGACAAGCCCATAGGTGACGGTCGGTACATACTTCGTGTCGCAAATACCCCGATTTTTTGATTACCACCTAAACGCGGAGGACGAACTTGCGGACGAAATTTTGTCGAATCTGCATTTTTATTTTCATGAAACTGCCAAATCAGCCAAAGATGACTAAAATCATCAATCCCTTCGAAAGCCAATAAATCGTTATAAGGTTCCACCATTTCAATATAAGATTCGACTTGCACCAAATTCGGCTGACGTGGAATACCAAATTTTTCTCGGTAGGGAGATTTCATATACCCGATAATTGGCATTTTAAGCTCAGACATAATCACTTTTTCTGATAAGTTCAATTAAATATATTCAGTTTATCGAGAATGATTTTAGATTAGAATAGTAAGCTGTTCTAATTTGATAATTTTATTGAGACCTTTAATGGCTGCTTTTAACGTCGAAAAGATTACTCACGTCCACCATTGGAATGACACTTTATTCTCTTTTAAAACCACTCGCGATACTGCGTTACGTTTTAAAAACGGTCAATTTGTGATGATCGGCCTTGAAGTAAATGGTAAGCCTTTAATGCGCGCTTATTCTATTGCAAGCGCAAACTATGAAGAAGAATTAGAGTTTTTCTCTATTAAAGTTCCAGATGGTCCTTTAACGTCTATTTTACAAAAAGTAAAAGTTGGCGATGAAATTTTAGTGTCTAAAAAACCTACAGGTACGTTGGTTCTAGATGACTTAAACCCTGGTAAAAACTTATACCTACTTTCTTCAGGTACAGGTCTTGCACCGTTCCTTTCTGTAATTCGTGACCCTGAAACTTACGAACGTTTTGAAAAAATCATCGTTGTACATGGTACACGTTTCATTTCGGAATTGGCTTATCAAGATTTAATCTTAGATGAAATTCCTAACCACGAATTCTTTGGTGAATTAGGCGCGAAAGAAAAATTGGTTTACTACCCTACGGTAACTCGTGAAGAATTCCATACTCAAGGCCGTGTAACAACTGCCATTGAATCTGGACAACTTTTCGAAAAAATTGGGCTTCCTCGTTTCAACCCTGAAACTGACCGCGCAATGCTTTGTGGTTCACCTGCATTCCTAGACGACGTTGCTGCACTACTTGACCAGCACGGTTTGAAAGAATCTCCTAAGATGGGCGTTCTAGGCGACTACGTGATCGAACGTGCATTCGTTGAAAAATAAGATTTCTTATTATTTCCAATAATATTGGATCAAAAAACCGAGCTATTTAGCTCGGTTTTTTATTGCTATCATCACGAAAAAATTAACGTCCACGGCCTTCTTGGTTTGCAGAACCAGAACAACCTGCGCCCCCCCCAATAATAAAACCTCTTTCCGCCTTACATGAACCGATCATACGACCATGTGAGTCAAATGTAGTAACCGTCGATGCACAACCCGTCAGTACAACCGTTGCTACTAATGCAATAAGTGCTGATAATTTCACAATATTTCCCCTCTATTATTTACGGTGCTAAAATAATCTGATTTTGACTTGGTGGTACTGGTAATAGTCCAGTCTTGGCATCCACTGTATTGTAATTCACACCAATCGCATTGCCTGAGCCACCACAATGGGCACTGGCAGTCGAAAGTAAACCACGTGTTGCTTTACATGATCCAATCACCTGACCAGTTGCATCATAGGTCACAACTTTCGAGCTACACCCAGTAATTAACAACACAGCACCTACGACTAAAAATTTAATTATTTTCACTACACCCTCTGCTAAAAATCTCTAAAATATCCAGTTTATTTTTAGAAATTACTTACATTACTTATACTTAATTTAAATTCTATCAAAATGTTTTTATTTGTAAAGAAATAAATATTATGTGAATTTAAAAATATATTAGACCTCTTGCATAAATCATTTTTTATCCAACTCCATATTGTAAACCCCAGCAATTAAATTGAATCGTAATCCCAGTCTTTTATCTCTATTTCGATAACGCTCAGCCAAAATTTTAAAGGTTTTAAGGCAACCAAATATGTGCTCAATCCCAATTCTTCTTTTATTGATCTCTTGGTTATAAATTTTAAGTTCAGGATCTAACTTACAGTGACGTTTAGCTTTTGATAGCAACAGACTATTCACATATACAACATAAATTCTCTGATAACCCTTATCTGCGAGGATAAAAGCCCCCTATAGGAATCTGATTAAAGTTGCGTTTAAAGAGCTCAAAATCATGTACTGAACCTCGATCAGCGCATAAACTCAGAATTCTCTGAGTTTTATAATGAATGATGGCTTGTACTTTAAAGGTGTATTTCTTTTTCTTGCCACTATAGCTTTTCTTCTGTTTTTTAGACCTTTGGATTGGAATTTCTGTGGCATGCTTAAATGAACAAGCGTCTAAGGACATCCATTTATTCTTCACCATCAAACTGCCAGTACACATCACCCCAATCACTTTCAAAATCAGGGAATATATCACCTTGTTTAAAATATTGACGTGAGTTTTCTTTAGCAAAAGTATACCAATATCCTGCGTGAGGACATGGGCTACCGGCAATAACAATATCTATTCTTTCTGGTTCTTGAACTTCAACTTTCACTCGTTTTAATTCAGGCCAAGTGCTGTCTTCATCAAATCGTGCAATCCATTGCTTTGAACTGACCGCATCAAAACGTGGATTTGGATCATCTGACCATGCATCTAAAGTGGTCAGTTTTAAGTTATCACAACGTATCGGTTTAATTAGTTCATTTGCCATCACCAATAAATCAGGAACACCTTCTTCAACTGGATAAAGTGAAAGCTCTCCCAAACGTATCCATAAGCTGTATTTTGTTGAATCTTCTGGGTCTATAATTTTAGTAATTTCAATTCGTGGATCATCCAGTTTTTCACGAATTTGTTCTTCACTCAAGCCTAGTTTCTCTAGCCAGTAGGGAGAAAGTAAAAAGCACCATGTTGGGGTACGAATACCGCCACCTAAACCATCCCGATCTTCTGCAATAAACATATTTTCATGAGAAAACTCCATACCAGGATGATCAATATCGAGCCCGTAAAAATAATCCGTGAAAGTCCGTTCAACTGTTTCAAATTCAGGAGAAACAAATGCAAATTGACTTGTGTTTCCAATTTCATATCCACTATATGCTTGAATTGGGTTAAGCATTTCTAGACATTTTTGAACAAATGAGTACCAAATATCTTTATTGGATCTATACCATTGATCACCAAAAGTTAATTTTAGACTAGAATAGCGCTCACTAGAGTCTCTAATCTTTGCACTTAAAGCCCAACGTGGACTTTGATCTTGAGATTGTGCAGATGTTGCACCTAAATAGTAAATGAAATATTTTTTATAAATTTTTGCCATTTCAGCTGATATTTCTTCACGACTTCTAATCCATGAAATTGCCTTTTTCCAAACTTCTATATCACATCGAAATCTTAAATGAAATGGCTTATCAATTATTTCGAATTCAAATTTCTCATAAATATCAATTACTTTTATCAAAAATTCTTGCGCATTTGTTTTTTTTTGATCAATATAAAATGTAATATAAGGGCAAACTCCGAACTCTTTATTTTCCTCTCCATACAAAATGGAAGTATCAAATGGAATATCACGAATGAGTTCTTCTATTTCCTCATCATTTAAATAAACTTGTGCTGTGCTCATAAAATATTCTTTTAATTAATACTTCTTTTTTTAGAGATCCAATATTATCAAGCCCCGAAGGCATAAAACTGCCAGTACACATCACCCCAATCACTTTCAAAATCAGGAAAAACATCTCCCAAGTTAAAGTATTGACGTGAGTTCACTTTAGCAACTGTAAACCAATAACCCTGTTGAGGACATTTTTCCCCAGCTTTAATTGAAAATTTATTATGATTTTCAAGAAAATTTATTACTGAAGTTTTGAGCTTGAATTTGTGATAAAATTCAACCAAATCTTTAGGGTAATATAAGTATTCATGTAAGACAGTATCATTCTCTATCTCTAACAGAATAACAGCGCACGCTGCTTCAAAAGCCCAGTATCCATAATAGCCACCTTCTGATTTATGAGTATCATGCCAAGGCGCACCTGATAAATCTTTGTACCAATTCTTTAAAAACTTACGGACAAAAGCTAAAGAAATTTCATTATCTTGATTTGAAAAGGCTTCACATAATAATAAGTAAGGTTTTGGTACTAATACTGTTGAACAATCATATCTATTTTCATCTGAAAAAGATAAATACTCTTCAATTAGCCAATCTTGAGCAACATTTTCTCTCATTTCTCCGTCAATTAATTTCGCAACTCTAGGTAGCAAATCCTTTCGGTGGAGTAAATAACACAAACTGATTAACCAAATACATGGACAATAGCCATCAATAGTAAATAATTCAAAAACTGGTAAGTTTATATTTTTATGATAACTTCTTAATTTACTTCCATATTGCTCATAATAGTCAATAACTATTTCAATTTGGCTTCTAATAAAAGGTAAACTATTGCCAGCTGTATATTCCAATATAAGCAGATTTAAATAGTCCTCTGCTACGATAGCATAAGAGTATACCCATCTTTCTTCTATTGAATCACCAACACCTGTAGGATTTACTTTAAAAGTTTCAATAGTGTTCAGAGTTTCCGCCTTTAATGTTTCATACATTTGAGGTGTAAGAAATTGTTGTCTTTTTATATTAACTAAATCCATTTTATGCCCAAAAACTGCCCCGAAGGGCATATTTTCACTTATTCTTCACCGTCAAACTGCCAATATACATCCCCCCAATCACTTTCAAAATCAGGGAATATTTCCCCTTGTTTAAAGTATTTACGAGTGTTTTCCTTGGCTACACTGAACCAATAACCTGATTGAGGACATTTTTTACCTGCTTGAATTGATACTTTTTGATATTTAGTTAGGAGGTCAATTTCAGCACTACTAGGTTTAAATGTACGATAGAACTCTATTAAGTCTTTAGGATAATAGAGGTATTCATGAAATTCTTTATCATTTTCTATTTCTAATAGAATAACAGCACAAGCTGCTTCAAAAGCCCAATATCCATAATATCCACCCTCTGATTTATGGGTATCATGCCATGAAGCTCCAGATAAATCTTTATACCATTTTTTTAAAAATTTGTTTAAATGCTTGAATGAAACTTTATTATCTTGGGTCACAAATGCATTGGATAACTCAAAATAAGGATTTGAAAAAAGGACATCTGAACAATCAAAACGGTTATCGTCATTAAAAGCCAAAAATTCCTCTACAATCCAATCTTTTCCTCCATTTTCTTGATCCTCTCCATCAACAAAGTTAGCTACCAATGGTAGTAAGTCAGTTCTTTTTAATAAATAACAAAGGCTGATAATCCATACATATACACAATAGTCATCTAAAATTTCGATGTCAAAAATACTAAAATTATTATCTTTATAATAGGCTCTTTGTTTTATAGAAAGTACCTTGAATAATTCAATTACTTTATCGAATTCTAAACGTAAATATTCAATTGGTTTACCAGCAGTATAATCCAAAATAAACAAATCAAACTGATACCTAGATGCTATCGAATAAGAGTCGACCCATCCTGCTTCGATATCTTCATCATTATTTGATTCACTTAGAAAACTTTCTATAGCACTGACAAGTTCACTCCTCGTAGACTTATAGTAACTTTCATCTAAAAATTGTTGTCTACGATTAAACTTAAATTCCAACATAAATAAATTTCCAATTATTTATTATTAACAACGATACTAATGTCTTTATCAGTCCAAACCCTTGTAGCTTTATGAGTAGAATGTTCTTTTGATGAGTGCTGATAAAAACGGAGACTTTAACTTGGTAAACTACACATACTCATTAGGAGTTTACCATGAGCAAAAAACAAAAGATTTATACAGTGGAATTCAAAGCTGAAGCAATTAAAGCTATTGAATCAAATAAAGGAAATGTCTCTGAAACTGCTCGACAGCTTGGTATTTCAATGCAGACCCTTTCAAATTGGTACAACAAAGCAAAAGCTGGAACATTATAGGCACACAACAATATTCGCCTGATCTCGTTGCTCTACTCGAAGAAAATAAGAAACTCAAACAGCAACTCAAAACTGCGGAAATGGAAAGAGAATTTCTAAAAAAAGCAGCAGCGTACTTTGCCAAGGACCATCAGTAAGGTACGATTACATGAAAGAGAACAAAAACACCTATCCAACAACGATGATGGCTAGACTGCTCAAAGTTTCAATTTCAAATTTTTATGACTGGTTAAAACGAGGCATGAGCAAAAGAGTTGTTCAAAGAAATCAGCAGACGATCTTAGTCAAAATAGCTCATCAAGAAACTAAAGAAAGTTATGGTCATATTCGCTTAACGAGGTATTTACAGTCACAAGGCATCCCAATTAGCGAGTATGCAGTCCGTTGTATAAAAAGGCTAAATCAGCTGTATTGTAAGCGCCATAGGTGTTTTAAAAGAACGACGAACAGTGATCATAATCGAGCGATCTATGACAATTTACTCAAACAAGAGTTTTTAATGACCAAACCTAATCTTGCATGGTCAAGTGATATTACATAAATATGGACAGCTGAAGGTTGGTTGTACTTAGCTGCTTTAAAAGACCTTTGTACTAGACAGGTCGTTGGTTATAGCTTAAGTGAGCGAATGACAGCGCAACTAGTTTGCAATGTGCTGAGTATGGCAATTCGCAATCACAAACCATCACATGGGCTAATTGTGCACTCAGACAGAGGAAGCCAATATTGCAGTCATGAATATCGAAACATGCTTGAAAAATATGGATTTCAAGGCTCAATGAGCAAAAAAGGAGACTGTTACGATAATGCCCCGATTGAGAGCTTTTGAGGAATACTCAAAAACGAGTTGGTTCACCATCGCAACTACAAAACAAGGGGAGAAGCCAAAGCAGATATTACAAAATACATAGAGCTATTTTATAATCAGAAGAGAATCCAGAAAGGACTGAGTTTTAAGACACCAAATCAAATGACAGAGGACTTTTACGAGTTGGCTGCCTAGAATCTCCCAAGTGGAAGTGTCCTGTGATTTCAGCACACATCAAACTCTTGAATCTAGATAGCCTAATTATTAAAAAGAAACTTATCGATAATTTAAAGATATATAGCTAAATACCAAATAAATCATTACAGTAATCTTTAAATAATTTATCAATATCTTTAACTCTAAACTTAGTTCGAATCGCCTTGACTCGTGACCACATATTTTCTATTGGATTTAAATCTGG
>NZ_VOYQ01000031.1:0-30518 GCF_013420195.1 Acinetobacter sp. YH01024 | reverse complement strand
AACCTCCGACAGCTCCGACAGCTCCGACAGCTCCGACAGCTCCGACAGCTCCGACAGCTCCGACAGCTCCGACAGCTCCGACAGCTCCGACAGCTCCGACAGCTCCGACAGCTCCGACAGCTCCGACAGCTCCGACAGCTCCAGCACCTCAGCCAGTGGCAACGCAGTCAGCCGCAGAATATTTGGCAAACCCGCTTTAAGATTTCCGTTGAACAATAAAAAAGACGCCTCGGCGTCTTTTTTCATTTTAGGAAAATTAGGGCTTTTGCAGTTGTGTTAAGGTTTTACGCGCCAGTCCCGGATCATCTGCAAATACACCATCTACACCAGCTTTATAGAAATTTTCAAATTCTTTGGCCGCCCCCGTATCACAGCGTTCTGTCGCCACAGAGCTACATTTTAAATAGTCAGGTAAAAAACCATTTTCAGGTCTGAGCGTATAAGGATGGACTTTCAAACCAACAGCATGGGCATCTTTGACAAAAGTGGTTTGTTTAAATTCAGTGTTTGAAAAAATATAGGTTTTACTTGGACCTACACCATCTGCATATTTTGCCACTGATTTTAGGCCATCTGCAGTGGCTAAACTTGCATAATTTTGAGGTGAGTTTTGTTGCTGTAAGTCACCCGGTATGGCAGTTGGGCTATCTAATAATTGAATAATTTTGCCATGTTTGAGGGTTTTCTTTTGCGTGAGTTGATCACGTAAGTATTTAAGATTGGTGGTTTCAAAGGACTGTAAATATACAGGCGCGATATCACGTGTATAACTGTATTTGGCAAGCGTTGTGAGTAAACGATCTTCCATGGCTAGATTTTGCTGTTGGAAAAATGTGGGATGCTTGGTTTCAATATATAAACCAACAATTTTTCCAGTTTTTTTATAATGAGCTTCGGCAAGTTCAATGATTTGTTCGAGCGTTGGGATGCTGTATTGATCATTATATTGAGTGTTATTAGGGCGATATTGAGCAATACGCTCACGTGCTTTTACATTTTGAGTCAGTTCATTCAAATTAAAGTCTTCCGTAAACCATCCTGTATAGTCGATACCATCGATTTTTTTGGTGGTTTTTCGATCCGCAAATTGTGACAGCGTACTAATATTGGTTGTCCCTGAAATTTCACTTTCATGGCGCGCAACCAGATAGCCATCCTTGGTTGGCACTAAATCGGGTTCGATAAAATCCGCACCATCATCAATCGCTTTTTGATATGCGGCAAGGGTATGCTCGGGTCGCAAAGCACTGGCACCACGATGCCCAACAATGACAAAACCTGTATCAGGCAAAATAGGGGGCTTGGTGACATGGGTTTTATCGTCATCCGAATTACATGCAGATAAACCAAAAACGCTAAAAAGGAGCAGTGAAGACACGCCCCATGAGGATTTCACTTTGCTTGTTATGGCTAGATTTAACTGTTTTGTTAATTGTTTTTGCATGGCTGCCTCGGCATCTTTTTATTTAAATGAATGAAGTTGCAGGCATACATTGCAGGGCAGTGGCTAAGACTTCATGACAGAGGCGGTTTTGTCACATAAATTTACTAAAATAGCTGAAGTGGAGGCTCTCCATATTTTCTACATATTTCGCTTCAAGCAAGGTTTTTATGTAGTCTAGGCTTGTAATCAAGCACATTGTGATTGATTATCAATAAGATTTTTTGAAAAAATCAATCAACATATTTTATTTCATTAATTGAAAAGTGACATGGACTGATGCTGTCTAAGTTTTTTATTTATCGACCGATTTTTGCAGGTGTCTTGGCGATCATCGTCATGGCGCTCGGGCTATTTGCTGTGCTCAATTTACCGGTAGAGCGCTATCCAGATATTGCGCCACCACGAATTACGGTCAGCGCAAGTTATAGTGGTGCGTCAGCAGAAACAGTCGAGGAAAGTGTCACACAAGTTCTTGAGCAACAAATTAAAGGAATTGATCATCTTTTATATTTTAGTTCAAGCAGCGACTCTTCAGGTCGAAGCCGGATCAGCATCAGTTTTGAAAATGGTACTGACCCAGATACCGCTCAAGTACAAGTACAAAATGCCATAAATGGGGTAATCAATCGGCTGCCCGAAGATGTGCAGCGCCAAGGGGTAAATGTCTATAAATCTTTGGGTGATACCCATATGGTTATCGGCCTCTATGATGAGACCGGCAAGAGTTCGAATATCGAACTTGGTGACTATATGATGACGCATCTAGAACAGGACATTGCTCGAATTGAGGGCATCGGTGAAGTCGATGTTTTTGGTTCGCAATTTGCCATGCGCATTTGGCTCAACCCACTGAAGCTAAAGCAATATAGCCTTATGCCCAGTGATATCCGTGCGGCTGTTGAATCACAAAATACGCAGGTGGCCGCCGGCGCCGTAGGTGAATTGCCGAGTTTATCGGATCAATATCTCAATGCAAAAGTCACTTCAGGTTCACGTTTAAAGTCAGTTGAAGAATTTGAAAATATTATTGTCAAATCTGCACGAGACGGCAGTTTTGTCTATTTAAAAGACGTTGCACGTGTTGAATTGGGTGCGGAAAATTATTCAGGGGTGAATACCATTAATGGTTATCCATCTTCAGGGATGGGGATCTCATTGGCATCTGGGGCAAATGCACTTGAAACCTCTGCCTTAATTAAGCAAGAAATTGAACAGTTAGCGAAGCAATTACCTAGCGGTTATAAAATTGTTTATCCTCGGGATAACACGCCATTTGTACAGGAATCCATTAAAGAAGTGGTGAAAACGTTATTCGAAGCCGTTTTACTGGTGGTTTTGGTGATGTTTATCTTCTTACAAAATTGGCGAGCAACGCTGATACCTGCGATTACGGTGCCTGTGGTGATTCTTGGGACTTTAGCGATTTTATATGCTTTGGGCATGACCATTAATACGCTCACATTGTTTGCATTGGTACTGGCCATCGGTCTGTTGGTCGATGATGCGATTGTTGTGGTGGAAAACGTCGAACGTTTAATGCATGAACAACAGTTAACAGCAAAACAAGCGGCCATCGAGTCGATGCATGAAATTAGCGGGGCATTAATCGGGATTACTTTGGTATTGACCGCTGTATTTATTCCCATGGCGTTCTTTGGTGGCTCAACGGGCGTGATCTATAGACAATTTTCCATCACACTCGTGGCTGCAATGGGCTTGTCACTGATGGTTGCGCTGATTTTAACCCCTGCCTTATGTGCCTTAATTTTAAAACCCAATCCGAAACCACAGCGCTGGGCGATTTGGTTTAACACCAAATTAGAGACTTTAAAAACCAAATATCTAGCACTTGCACAAGCCACGGTTCGTTATCGCTTATGGACGGTGGTTTTGTTTGCGGGGCTCATTACGGTATTTGCTTTGTTTTATCGTGCTTTGCCGACCAGTTTTATTCCTAGTGAAGACCAAGGCATTTTGAGTGTGCAACTCAAACTACAAGAAGGTGCACCGATGTCTAAAAGTCGTGAGATCGGTGAACAAATTCGGCAGTACTTTTTGACTGAAGAAAAGCAAAATGTTGATTTGGTAATGATTCGTTACGGACGAAATTTTTCAGGTACGGGTCAAAACTTAGGGCAAGGCTTTATTGCACTGAAGCATTGGGATGAACGTTCAGGACAACACAATTCAGCGCAAGCGATACGTGAACGTGCGATGAAACATTTTAAAAAGTTCAACAATGCACAAATCAATGTCAGCATGCCGTCTTCAGTCAGTGGTCTTGGTCAAACCGATGGTCTGGAGTTTTGGCTGCGAGATATGAATGGTGAAGGTCGAGCTTATCTCGATGCGCAATTTAAAAGCTTGCAACAGAAATCCGCACAATACAGTAGTTTCGAAAATTTAGACAAACGCTCTAACCCAGACAAAGCTGAACTGAAAGTTGATATTGATCAAAAACAAGCGATGGCCATGGGTTTAACGCAAAATGCGATTAATAGCACCATGAGTAGTGCATGGGGCGGCAGTTATATCAATGATTTCATTGACCGTGGACGTATTAAACGCGTCATGATGCAGGCAGATGCCGAATTCCGTTCTAAACCAGAAGATTTGGCTTATTGGCATGTACGTAATGACCAAAATGAAATGATTCCATTTAGTAATTTTTCAACCATTGGCTGGAGTGGCGGCCCTGAAGTCGTCAATCGCTTTATGGGATACACCGCATTACAAATGGAAGCGGATACAGCCAAAAATGTCTCAAGTGGCCAAGCCATGCAGGATGTTAAAGCTTTAGTCGATCAGGTGCCTGGCGTGGATGTGGCATGGAGTGGTTTATCTTTTGAAGAGCAAAAATCAAGTCATCAAGCGATTTGGCTATATTTGGTCTCGATTGGATTTATTTTCCTCTGTCTTGCCGCCCTATATGAAAGTTGGAGCATTCCGACCGCAGTCATGAGTGCGATTCCACTCGGGATAGGCGGTAATATTTTGTTTAGCTACATGACCGGTTTTCCAAATGACATCTATTTCCAAATTGCCTTGCTGACGACCATCGGTCTGTCCTGTAAAAATGCGATCTTGCTTGTAGAGTTTGCAGCGATGGCACAAGAAAAAGGCAAACATGTAATCGAGGCTGCAATGGAAGGCGCAGCACTACGTTTACGTCCTATTTTGATGACCTCTTTGGCTTTTGGTGCAGGGGTGGTTCCTTTAGTTCTTGCTTTTGGCGCAGGTGCAGCCAGTCGTCAAGAGATTGGGGTAAGCGTACTCGGTGGGGTAATATTCGGTACGGTCTTGGTGCTGATTTTTATTCCGTTTATGTATGTGATGGTCCGCTCTATTTTTAAAATCAAACCGGTGTCTGAAACTTAGAAATAATTCACGCACAGTGTATAGCTCTAGTAAAAGCCACCGTGAAAGCTTGAGTACATCGCGGTGGCTTTTTATGTCGCCAAATTTATGTCACCAAACTTTCGACAGGGAATGTTCACAGAGAATTTTCGCAAAGAACGTTCACCGAGAACATATTGAAGAGATTTGAAACTCTTTAGTTTATCCTTCAAAATGTGCTCTACATAGAAAGATTAAAATAAGAGTGAGTTGAATGGCGGATTTAATACAAAGACAGCGTGAAATTTCCGCTTTGCTGCAACAACAAAATTATGCAGCAGCAGTTTTCGCTTTACAGCCTCTGAACTACGCTGATCAGGCTCGTTTAATTCAGCAATTTCCAATCGAAGATCAAATCGAGTTACTTTCAGGTTTAGACCATCAAGGCTTGGTATTTGAGTTTTTCCCTTTTGAGTCACAGCGACAGCTGATTTCACGTTATCCACTGCGTCTACAAATTGAACTATTTGATGATATGCATTCTGATGATGCAACGGACTTATATAAAAGTTTAACTGATGCAGAACAAGATCGGATTTATCAACAACTTGATCAAGATACCCAAGAGCATCTAAAGGCGTTATCTGCATATGCAGAAGAGTCTGCAGGTGCAATCATGAGTTCAGACTATGTCAGTATGCCTGCTGACTTTACCATGCAACAAGCTATAGAGGCCTTACGCCATGAACCGCATGACCGTGAAACCCTGTATTTAATTTATGTCACCAATGATCAGTCTCAATTAGAAGGGGTGATTTCACTGCGGCAAATTTTGCAGGCCGATCGTGATGCACGGATTCAACAGGTGATGACCAAAGATGTGGTGACCGGCTGGATAGATGAAGACCAAGAAAGTATTGCTCGAAAATTGGCAGAATATGATTTTATGGCCTTGCCGATTGTGGATCATGCCCAGCGTTTGATGGGGATTGTCACCTATGATGATGCGATGGATGTGGTACAGGCTGAAACCACTGAAGACTTTTTAAAAGCCAGTGCGGTGAGTACCGAACCAGGTATGAGCATTAATAAAGCACCGATTTTAAAGTTGTATCAAAAGCGGGTGTTCTGGTTGGTGATATTGGTCTTTGGCAGCTTATTGTCCGGATTAGGCATTTCATATTATGAAGACATCATTGCCGCACATATCGTCTTGGTTTTTTTCTTACCCTTATTGGTCGGAAGTGGAGGCAATGCGGGTTCTCAGTCTGCAACCTTAATGGTGCGAGCGCTTGCCACTGGGGATGTAAAAATTCGTGATTGGTTTTATTTATTGGGTCGGGAGACGCTCGTCGCGCTTTGCCTCGGTGGAACCATGGCCATTGCTGTATCGATTTTAGGCTACTACCGTGGTGATGCAACCGTCGCTTTGGTCTTGGCTTTAAGTATGATGGGTATCGTATTGCTCGGTTGTTTAATTGGCATGAGTTTGCCCTTTGTACTCAATAAGTTGAAGCTCGATCCTGCAAGTGCATCTGCACCCTTGGTGACCTCGATTTGTGATGCGACAGGCGTGGTGGTGTATTTGATGATTGCTTCACAATTGCTCAATTTATAGAGATTAGCATTTTGCTACAGATTGAAGACTTCTAATATGTTTTAATCTCAGTGATTTACACGGTTTTTATTGGATAAAACATGACTGAACCATTAAAACAAAAAATGTCAAAGCAAGAAGTCATTCGTCTTGAACGCGATCTCGCAAAGTTTGCCAATATGATGGACTCCGTGGTTCGGATTCCATTTACTCGACAAGGGGTAGGTGCGGACGCAGCGTTGAGTACCATTCCCGTAGCTGGTGATATCGCAGGATTTGTCTTGACCTGTTATGCCGTCTATAAAGCCAAACAGATTGGCGTACCACAAGCCAAATTAAATGGTGTGATGAAACTCGCAGTTATAGATGCTGTCGTGGGGTTTATTCCTGTTGCAGGGACGATCTTTGATGTGTTTATTCGACCGAGCCGTAAAGCTTTAGATGTTGTACATGCGCACATTCGTGAAGAATATCAAATCAGTACAGATCAACATGTGGTACATCCGTTTTTACATGAAAAATTAGAACAGAAACAACAGCAATCTGCTTTTTGGCGCAACCCTGTGGTTGCATGGATATGGATCCATATCCCAGATATACTCGGGATGATTTTCTTATTAGTCTTTATCTTTGCAATTTATATGGGTGGTTCATTGCTTTGGCAATGGTTAAAGGCCAATGGGGTATTGTAGAGAGAAATGCACTGTTGCTTGAGCGCGATCAATGAAAGGCTATTCAACTGAAAAGTGATTGATAAAACGGTAAACGCTCTGAGAAAAATTAGACTCAATAAAAAAGCCTCCATAGGGAGGCTTTTTTACGACTTACATCAGATGCTGAATTATGGGCAATCTAATTGTTGTAAAGCCGCAACACGTTGTTCAATCGTTGGGTGTGTTTGGAACAATGCAGCTAAGCTGAAACCTTGTTCTTGACCCGCAGAAATAGCAAAGGCTTTCATTTCTTTTGGCATTTGATCTGGCATTTCAGATTCTGCTTGTAAACGTAATAGGGCAGAAATCATCGCTTGTTTACCTGCTAGACGCGCACCAGCTTCATCGGCACGGTATTCACGGTAGCGAGAGAACCACATCACAATGGCAGACGCTGCGATACCAAAGACAATATCTAATACAATCGTAATGACGAAGTATGCGATACCCGGTGCTTCACCATCTTCACGACCGAAGACATTACGGTCGATAAAGTCACCTGCTACACGCGCAAAGAACATCACAAAGGCGTTGACTACACCTTGCACCAATGCAAGGGTTACCATGTCACCATTGGCTACGTGACCAATTTCGTGAGCGAGTACGGCACGGAGTTCATCTTTGTTCATACGCTCAAGTAGACCGGTAGAAACCGCCACTAAAGCATCATTTTTGTTCCAGCCTGTTGCAAAGGCATTTGACTGGTACGATGGGAAAATACCCACTTCTGGCATTTTGATACCAGAACGTTGTGCTAGTTGCGCAACTTCGTTGAGTAACCATGCTTCAGCTTGGCTACGTGGTGCATTAGGGTCAATCAGCTCTGTACCCGTGGTTTTTTTCGCCATCCATTTTGACATGAATAGTGAGATCATCGAACCCACCATACCGAACACAAAACAGATTACGAGCAAGTTGCCTAAGTTTAAGCCGCCTGCACCGTGGTAACTACCGACACCGAAGAGTGACAAGATTATGCCAGCTACAACCAGTACCGCGAGGTTGGTCAGCAAGAACAAACCAATCCGCATCATTGGGTAAATCCTCTTATTATAGAAAAATGATCTGATTTACAAATAAAAATCATTAAACTCAATATGAGGTGAAAGTCTTAAAATTTCAAGGAAAAATTAGTAAAACAGATGCAATTTTACAAAATCAGTGATTTTATTCATTGAAATAAATGCGTGCTGAGGCAGACGCATTTGCTGTCGCAAATGAACCTGACGGTGCATCGGTAAAACTACCATTGTCTGTTTGAATAATTTGACGTGCCGGTGACTTGGCAACAGCAGGGGCAGCAGCATGATAATTGTCCGAACTGGCAATAATCCGACCACTATTTGTTGAAGTGCTATTTGAACTGCTCGAACCCGATACACTTAAACTACCAGCATATAGGTTGCTGTAGCGGCTAGTGACACGGCGGACATAGTCTTGAGTTTCACGAAAAGGAGGGATGCCACCATATTTTGCGACATTGCCTTCACCTGCGTTATAACCAGCTAAGGCAAGTGAGGTGTTGCCATTAAAACGTTTCAGTAGCCAAGATAAATAGCGCGCACCAGCCATAATGTTCTGATGTGGATCATAAGCATTTGATACATTGAAGCGACGTGCTGTAGCAGGCATGAGTTGCATTAAACCTTGCGCACCGACAGGGGAGCGTGCATTGGTGTTAAAACCAGATTCGGTATGCATCACCGCTTTGATCAGACCTTCGGAAACACCATGTTGGGCCGCGGCTTGTTTAATAATATTGTCAAAGGCATTTTTATTACGGCTATAGCTTGGCAAAACAGACGCTTCATTTGAGCCCCAGTTACTATAACTATGGATATTACTGTCCGGATAGTAGGTTTTTTTCTCGACTTTCAGATTGCTATAACGGCCTTGCTTATTGGTCAGTAGCGTCGTGCCATTACTTTCACGCAATTGATAGATTGTTTGGCCAGCAAAAATGCTCGGTGCAGCTAAACTGATAGCCACACATCCACTTAATAACAGCCCCAAAGTCCAAGTATTGTTTTTCATTTTATTGTGAAGAAAAAAATTCTGTCCCCAAACAGTTAAAATAGAGTTTATCAAAAAAAAATCAGATGAAAAGGCTTCGAGGGCTGATTTCTTCTTTACTTTGTAAAAATCAAGTCATTTTGATGATTCAATAATCAAAAAAAATATTTATTTTTTTTTAATGAGCATAACTTGACACATATAAAGTATTGATAAATAAGTAATAATAAATTGATCAAAAAATGATCAATTTAAATAGAAGCCTTAAAATAAGCGCAGCTCACCTTGTCAAGTCATTTAAAATCCACAAAGTTATCCACAGCTTTTGTGGACAACTGTGGAAAAGTCCAAAAGATAAGCGTTTCGCCTAAAAAATGAACTCGACCGTATAAAATAATGCGCTGAGGATGACGTGATCATGACAGTATTTTTAGTTTTTTCGGAAATTACATTCTTTTGATGCGAGAAGTCTGCGAATCGGATAAAATTGCGCGGTATTTTTTTTTAGGTTTAACTCGTCTATGTTCTCGCCAGTTGAGTCCGAACAAGGATTTAATTTCAAACCAGAACTACCAACTAGCTCTGCGTATTATCGTTTATTGAAAAAGCTACGCCGTCAGGTCGGTCATGCCATTCGTGATTTTAAAATGATCGAAGAGGGCGACAAGGTGATGGTCTGTATTTCAGGCGGTAAAGACAGTTATACCTTGCTCGACATTTTGTTGCAGTTTAAGCGTATCGCACCGATTAATTTTGATGTGGTTGCGGTCAACCTTGACCAAAAACAACCGGGTTTCCCTGAAGACGTATTGCCACGTTATTTAGAAGAAAACAAAATTCCGTATTACATCTTAGAAAAAGATACCTACAGTATTACCAAACGTTTAACCCCAGAAGGTAAAACGTATTGTGCAGTATGCTCACGTTTACGTCGTGGTTCGTTATACGGCTTTGCTCAAGAAATTGGGGCGACGAAAGTGGCTTTAGGTCATCATCGTGATGATATTTTGGCGACGTTCTTCTTGAACTTGTTCCATGGCGGTAGCTTAAAAGCCATGCCACCGAAATTATTGTCTTCTGATAAAAAGAACATTTTGATTCGTCCACTGGCTTATGTGGAAGAAAAAGACATTATCAAGTATGCAGAAATGCGTAAGTTCCCAATTATCCCATGTAACTTGTGTGGTTCACAGGAAAACTTACAACGTGCGATGCTAAATGACATGCTGCGTACTTGGGATAAAGAATTTCCAAAACGTTTACACAGTATTTTTGGCGCATTGCAAAATGTATCGCCTTCACAACTGGCAGACCGTGAGTTATTCGACTTTGAAGCCTTGGATGAACAACGCGAATTTGACTTCAAAAATAGCGAAAGTTGTTCAACTGAAGAAGGTGAGCCTGAAAGCAAACGCATTAATATGGTGAACTTAGGTTTTATGGCAGATTAAGCCGAAAACTTCATCACGCAAAAGGCATTCTACGGAATGCCTTTTTTATGCTTATGATTTTTCTCATTTTGTTGTTAAACAGTTAAATATTGAACGGTGCGTACAAAAAACTTTAGCCTTTTCGCAAATGATCATGCTATAACAAGCCTCAAGCAAAATATGCTTGCACTGATGTTGTCCGGAACGGCAACACACACGAACAAAATAAATTGAGGAAAGATCATGCCTGCTTTTTTAACTGATGATTGGTTTTCAACTGTAGAAACTCTGACAGCTCAAGCTGGTGATTTAAACTTACCACCTGCATTGGCTAATCTTGCAATTAACCTTGTGGTTGCTGACGCTGCAGGCAATACTGAATTGTCATTAGACGGTGGTGCAATTAAAAAAGGTTTATCTTCAAACGCGAAAACAACTTTGAACATGGATGCTGAAACTTTACGTAAAGTATTCCTTGAGTTTGATATGGCTGCAGCGATGCAAGCGTTTATGACGGGCAAAATAAAAGTACAAGGTGATATGTCACAATTGATGGCATTGCAAACTGCAAAACCAAGTACTGAACAAAAAGATTTATTCAAAAAAGTACTTGAGCAAACTGCTTAAGTCCAAAACGAAAAAAGCTTACCCGAAGGTAAGCTTTTTTTTGTGCGCTCACATGTAAATGTTAGATGGACACATATTAGATATTCACCAGTTGTGGTGTGGTTTTAATATGTTCCAAATAAGCACGAATACGCGTGACATATTGCACAGCTTGACGATAACGACCATTGCTGGCCTTGTTACGGTCTAGATAAGCATATAAATTCACCCACTTATTTGGGTTTTTACCCTGAGATTGGATGCGCTTTTGAATCTGACTTACAGCACCAGGACCCATGTTATAAGCCACTAAGGCATACCAATTACGATCTGGGTATGGAATGTTACTATAACGGTTTAACATTTGGTCATAGTACTTTGCACCACCTTGAATGCTTTGAGTCGCATCTGTACGGTTGCTCACACCCATGGCTTTTGCTGTACTGTTGGTCAGCATCATAATGCCACGAACACCCGTTGGGGATACCGAGTCAGGTTTGAGGTAAGACTCTTGATAACCAATCGCTGCCAATAAATGCCAGTCTAGATCGTATTGCTTGGCTGTGTTTTTAAAACTTGCCTTATAGATCGGCATACGTTTACTTAAATCACGTTGAATCACATTCCAAGAATCTTGTTTGACCACATTACGGTTGTAGAATGATGCCAACTGTCCAATTGCGCCATTTTGTTTGGCACGGCAAATAAAACCACTAGCGGTTTGGCTGAGTGGATCATCTGCATTTTTAAATACCCAGTTTAAGTTGCTGTTTAAACCATTCTTTTTTAAAGAAACGGTATCACCACAACTGGCTGAAAATGACGTCAAATGCTTGGCTTCAATGGTACTCATTTCGGCAGTGGTCATAGCAAAATTGGCTTGACCTTTGGCAACCATTTTTAAAGCAGTGGCATTGTCATTCACTGTTTTAAAATCTAATTGGACATTTAAACTTTCTGCATAGTTACGTGCAAGGTCGTAACCAAAACCATGTCGATGTTTACCATCCTGAAAAACAATATCAGGATTGGCAACGGCAACAACAGTGAGTTTATTACTGTTGACGACAGCATCATATTGATGAGCTGTTTTGCTGGCATTAATACTGTGAAAAGGAATTAAGACAGTACTGAGTGCAAGCGCTTTAAATGGGAGAGAGTTAAAAGAGTTAAGGCAAAGCCTCGACCCAGAAGTTGAACTACTGTGCATGTTGTCTCCGCTACAAGTAATTTATGCCCTAAAAAGCAAAGGCAAACACGCCTCAGACTTTTTCAAGTTTGATAAATTCAATAAGGGTTGGGCAGTCATGACGTCATTCAAAAATGACTAGGGGTTTTCGGGAAATGTGTAGAAAATCTACACTGGATAAAAATTAAACAAGCCTAAAAGATGTGCGCATAATAATAAGCAAAAAAATACTTGTCAAATTTTGTACGAAAAAATATTAAAATATGTAACATAAATAATTGATTTTGTTTACGAATAAATTTTATATACTTTGCCTGTGTAGAAATGGAGGATAAAATAGGCATGTTTTGTAAAAATCAGCGCTTGCTCAAGGCCGAAAAATCATCATGAAATCTAACTTAATTACCCGTGGTGGACACGATTTATTGGTCGCTGAACTTCAACATTTATGGCATGAAGAACGACCTGAAATTACCAAAAAAGTGAACTGGGCGGCCAGTCTTGGCGACCGTTCGGAAAACGCGGATTATAATATAATAAGCAATTGTTACGCAAAATTGACCGACGTGTACGCTATTTGGGAAAACGTTTGGAGGAGCTACGTATTATCGATTATTCACCCGAACAAAAAGGGAAAGTCTATTTTGGGGCGTGGGTCGATATTGAAAATGATGAAGGCGAACAAAAAACGTTAAGGATCGTGGGGGTAGATGAAATTTATGATCATCATCCACAGCATATCTCAATTGATTCACCTATGGCTCGAGCACTCCTGTCCAAGCAAGTGGATGATGAGGTCGAAGTCCTGACCCCACTGGGAAAAAAATGTTGGTATATCAATTCAATTCGTTATGAAATGGGCGAAAGTACTGAAAAATAACAAACTGCTCTTATTTTGTTCAATTGGACGTGTTTTTTACAAAATAATTTGCCATTGCTGAAATTTATTTATATGATGGCGGCCATGGAAGCGTGGCAGAGCGGTTTAATGCACCGGTCTTGAAAACCGACGAGGGCGCGAGTCCTCCGTGAGTTCGAATCTCACCGCTTCCGCCAAATTCAAAAACCCTGATGTTTTAACATCAGGGTTTTTTTATATGCGTAAATTGAGGCAATGTAATTAGCTATGATCTTAAGTTAGTATATATTGATTGAGCATCTGTTTTTCAGCTCTAAGCCAAAATTTTACAATCGCCTAAATTTTGTATGAACGATTCGCCAAGTGTTCAAAATGAGGCAAAATAATTTGCCAATCTGAATTTTTATTTATATGATAGCGGCCATGGAAGCGTGGCAGAGCGGTTTAATGCACCGGTCTTGAAAACCGACGAGGGCGCGAGTCCTCCGTGAGTTCGAATCTCACCGCTTCCGCCATATTCAAAAACCCCAATGTTTTACTTTGGGGTTTTTTTATTGCCTAAATTTTTGAATAGTTTTTTTCTACAGGCGAAGTTGATATACAGCATGAATATGACATGCTATTAATTATTCACAATAAACAGAAAACAAGATTAATCGATTTAGAAAAGGAATTCATCCATGCAAAAACCAGAGCTTATTCATGAACTGGAATGGCAAGCGCGTTGTCAATTGGCGGCACTGTATCGCTTGGTGGCTTATTATAAAATGACCGACTTAATTGATACCCATATCAGCCTGCGTTTAGGTCATGAACCTGAGCATTTTTTGATTAATCGCTATGGTGTGACCTTTGACAAAATGACAGCTTCTGATTTGGTCAAAATTGATCATGAAGGAAAAATTATTGAAACTTATGATGCAGGGAAGATGGTGAATGTCGCCGGCTTTGTAATTCATTCGGCCTTACATCATGCGCGTGCAAATATTAATTGCGTTATTCATACGCATACTGCAGATGGCGTGGCAGTTTCTGCACAGGAACATGGATTATTGCCAATCTCACAACATGCGTTAAAGTTCTATCAGAACATTGCTTATCATGAATATGAGGGTATTGCCTTTTCAACTGAAGAGCGTGAAAGACTGGTACAAGATATGGGGCATTATCGTTGCATGATTTTACGCAATCACGGCTTGCTTGCGACTGGAGATAGTGTGGCACGGGCATTTCATGAAATTTACTTTTTAGAACGGGCTTGTCAAATTCAAGTAAAAGCGTTGTCGAGTGCTACATTGCATTATCCGAGTCCGAAGGTTTGTGAACATACGTTGCAGCAGTTTGAAAATCCGATGGCCGAGCCCATTATTCAAGCGGCTTGGCAGGCGGCCTTGTCTTTAATTGAAGATCAGCACTCAGATTATTGTCGTTAATATAATTTTCTATCATTTAGCTTATAAAAAAATGGCGCTATGCTTTATGTGCAGAAGAATAGTCATGGCATGAGCAACGCGTTATCATGTTCGTAGTGGAATTATGAGATGAACTATGAAAATCGTTGCAGATGAAAATCTGGCATTTACTGAGTATTTTTTTACCGAATTTGGTGAAATAAAGCAAGCGGCAGGTCGAACATTGACCCATGAGGATGTCAAAGAAGCCGATGCATTATTGGTACGATCAGTGACTCAGGTAAATGCAGAATTAATTCAACAGACCGCACTCAAATTTGTCGGTAGTGCTACGATTGGAACAGATCATTTAGATATTAATGCTCTAGAAAAGCAGGGCATTGCTTGGTCAAATGCCGCAGGTTGTAATGCACAAGCGGTTGCTGAATATGTGATTACTGCATTGCTCTTCGTTAAACCTGAATTATTGAATGCAAATGAACAATTTACCTTGGGCATCGTTGGCTTAGGTAATGTCGGTTCACGTTTGGCCGTCATGGCAGAATTATTCGGTTGGAATGTCATTGGCTATGATCCATTTGTGCAATCTGATCATGTGAAACAAGTTGAATTTGCAGAACTGTTAAAAAAAGCAGATGCGATTAGTATCCATGTGCCACTAACTAAAGTGGGGGAATATCCAACCTATCATTTAATTAATGCTGCTGCACTTGCCGTTATGAAGCCTTCAGCGATTTTGATTAATTCCGCGCGTGGGCCCGTGGTCGAAGAAGCTGCCTTAATTGCCGATATTCAACAAACTCAGCGTAAAGTGGTCTTAGATGTTTTTGAACATGAGCCAGAGATTTCAGTAGCATTGTTGGATTTAATTTACGTGGTGACACCCCATATTGCAGGCTATAGCTTGGAAGGTAAAGCACGTGGCACACAGATGATCTATGAAGCATTCTGTCAAACTTTCAATCAACCGATAAATAAAGCTTTTGAAAGTCAGTTGCCCGTCTGTGAGCAGTATTTTACGGGTGCTGACTTTAAGACGGTATTACAGCGTTATTTAAAAGATATTTATGACATCGCTCGTGATGATGCCAACTTACGTGCTTGCCTAAAAGACGGCAAGGTGGATCAAAAAGCCTTTGATTATTTACGTAAAACCTATCCTTTACGCCGTGAATGGGCTGCACATGGAGGCCCAGCAGCATGAGTCAAATGAACTTTCAACCGAGTTGTGAACTCACTGCACTTCGTGCACGTGCCACGATGTATGCTCAAATTCGCCAGTTTTTTGCGGCACGTGATGTACTAGAAGTGGAAACACCTGTGCTTTCTCAAGCGGGTGTCACCGATGTGCATTTAGCATCGGTACAGGCTCAGCGCCATGTGAATGGTCAAAAGCAAACGCATTATTTGCAAACTTCACCTGAATTTGCCATGAAACGTCTGTTGGCAAGTGGCAGTGGATCTATTTACCAAATCTGTAAAGTTTTCCGTGATGATGAACATGGACGTAAACACAACAGTGAATTCACCATGTTGGAATGGTACCGTCCGGGTTTTAGCTTAAAAGACTTGATGTTTGAAGTGACGGACTTATTGAATGAAACTTTGAAACAGCGCTTTGGTGAAGTTCGTCCAACTATTTTGAGCTATAAGCATGCCTTTATGGATCGTTTGGATTTGAACCCGTTACAAGCTTCTTTACAAGATCTGAAAGATTGCTGTCGTCGTGTGGGGCTAAGCTTAGATCTGGGTGAAGACCGTTTAGGCTATATCGATTTATTGTTCTCGCATTATGTTGAGCCGAGCCTCGGTTTTGATACGCCAGTGTTCCTTACAGATTTTCCACCGGAAATGGCTTCTTTGGCGAAAAACCGTGTGGACGAAGATGGTGAATTGGTTGCAGCACGATTTGAGCTGTATATCGAAGGTTTAGAGTTAGCAAATGCTTATGATGAACTGATTGATGCAGACGTTTTACGCCGTCGTTTTGAGGCGGATAATGCAGAGCGCGCTAAACTTGGCTTGCATGTGATGCCGATTGATGAATATTTGCTTGCTGCATTACCGTATATGAGTGAGTGTGCAGGTATAGCCTTAGGCATTGATCGATTGCTAATGGTGGCAACGAATCAGTTAAAACTTGAAAAAGTCATTAGTTTCCCAGCAGCTGTGTCATAAGTGAACTGAATAGCTGCTGTCTATAAATGCTTATACATTTTAGACAGCAGCATAGCTTTCAAATTTAAAAAGGCCTATCAACGTATAGATTGTGATTTAGCGATAATATGTCTAAATATTTATAAAAGATGCAATTTAATTACAGCAGAGTAGCTCAAATTTTATATAAATTATCAATGTCACAATAATAAAAAGAGTAATAAAGGCTATTTCAAGACCTTTATTTCTTTGAATTTTTTTATGATAGAAAACAATGCTGAGTGGGGAAAGAAAAAAGGAGACAATTATCGCCCACAGCCAGTTTAAATTTGGGCTTCTATCAATACTCCCGTCATTCTGTGTAGTCCAGTCTTGATGTGGATGAATAAAATCCACAGCAGCGCTCGCTAATAGAAAAATATTAATATAAAACATAACTCCCAAAACTATATAAAAAGGAATAGAGCTTATAAATGAACGCTTAATTATTAAGGAGCCTAGGGCTAACATTCCAAAAAATATCATGATGAGCTGTGGCAAACTTTTTAAAAGGGTTTGGGTAAAGCCCATCCCTACTAGGAGTCCGCAAAAGACAATAGCAATCAATATATTGGAAAGTTGTTTCTTCATTATTTTTATTCTTTTTACCAGTCTTAAATTGGGTTGAGTATCAGTATTTAATTTTCAGAGATGACACTAGATTATTTCAATTTTTCATTTATTTCAAAATACTTCGGCAGGCTTAACAGCAATGATGAAAGTCAATCCTCTCATTTCTGAGAGGATTTATTTTAAGCTGTAGGCGTGTTATGGCCGAGTTCATGCTTGAATTGTCCGATAGCTTCAATTCGTTTCTGAATCAACATTTCACCAATATCAGGGCCTTTCACATCTGAAGGTAAGTCAGAAGCCTTAATATTACGAACCACCTGCATGGCATCTAAAACGTATTGAGCTTGTGGATAGGCGCGATCCTCTAAACCTAAGCGACCACGTGAATCACATTCACAGGCTTGTACAAAGGCCTCTACGCGTTCAGGACGGCGTAGCACATCCATACGTTGTAACAGGCGCCACAAGGTACCCGGTTTTAAACTCAAGGCTTGATGGCATTTTAAATGCTCTTTACACACTGAGATGGCCAATTGTTTGGTATTGGTGGGAACACGCATACGGTCACAGACATCAGTAACTGGTTTTACACCACGCTCTTCATGCATGATATGGCGTGGTAACTCATCTACTGGAGTAAGTGCTTTGCCTAAGTCGTGTACCAGTACAGCAAAACGAACATCCAAAGAATAATTTGCACGACACGCTTGTTGTAGCGACATCATGGTATGAATACCACAGTCTATTTCAGGGTGATATTCAGGACGCTGTGGAATACCGTATAACGCATCAATTTCAGGGAATAAGACTTTTAAAGCACCACAGGCTCTTAAGACTTCAAAATACTCATCTGCGTGGTCTTCCATTAATGCACGGGATGTTTCCTTCCATACACGTTCAGGTGTAAGGGCTTCAAGCTCACCCGATTGAGCAAGCTCTTGCATCAGCGCAAGTGTTTCATCAGCCACTTTAAAACCTAAAGCTTTATAACGTGCCGCAAATCGTGCAATCCGCAGAACTCGCAAAGGATCTTCGACGAAGGCATCAGACACATGGCGAAGGATGCGTCGCTCTAAATCTTGTTGACCATGGTAGGGATCATAAATCTGACCTGCATCATCCATGGCAATCGCATTGATCGTGAGGTCACGTCGAATGAGATCTTGTTCGAGTGTGACATTGACGTCGGTATAAAATTCAAAGCCATGATACCCATGTCCAGACTTACGTTCTGTACGGGCTAAGGCATATTCGTCTTTGGTCTCTGGATGAAGAAAAACAGGGAAATCTTTACCCACAGGTTGATAACCTTGAGCAAGTAATTGTTCCGGCGTTGCACCGACAACGACATAATCTTTTTCGTGATAGGGGTGCCCGAGCAAGTGATCTCGAACTGCACCGCCTACTAAATAAACTTGCATGAAAAAACCTCTATTCTTAGAGCAATCATGCTACAGAACAGAGGTTTTCTCAAGTCACAAAGTGTGTTCAAGTCAACTAAATTAGAGTGCTAATTTTTCGTTTTCTTGAATCTCTGCAACTGTTAATGCAGTCATATTCACTAAACGGCGAGTTGTCGCTGTTGGTGTTAAAATATGAACAGGTTTTGCAGCACCCAAAAGAATTGGGCCAATCGTCACGTTACTACCCGATGTTGATTTCAACAAGTTGAACGAAATGTTCGCTGCATCCAGATTCGGCATAATCAGCAAGTTCGCAGAACCTTTAAAACGTGAGTTCGGGTATGCAAAATGACGAATATTTTCATCCAATGCAGCATCACCATGCATTTCACCTTCAACTTCAAGTTCAGGTGCAATTTCTGACAAAATATCATAAACCTTACGCATTTTTTGTGCGCTAGGATCATTTTGGTCAGAACCGAAACTTGAGTGAGAAAGCAATGCTACACGCGGCGTAATACCAAAACGGCGTACTTCTTCAGCCGCTAAAATAGTCATTTCAGCCAACTGTTCAGCTGTTGGATTACGGTTAATGTAAGTATCAGCAATAAACAAGTTACGGTCTTCAAGCATCAATGCATTCAGCGTAAAGAAGTTATTGCGGCCTTCTTTTAGTCCAATCACATTGCTGACAAAGTCTAAGTGAATGTCATAGCTAGAATAAGTACCACATAACATACCGTCAGCTACACCATGACGAACCAACATTGCCGCGATAAGTGTTGAACGACGACGTGCTTCACGCTGAGCATATTCAGGCGTTACACCTTTACGTTGCATGATGCTGTAGTAATCGTCAGCAAACTTATCATAATCAGGGTTTTTCTCTTGATCGACGATAGTGATGTTCACGCCGTCTTCAAGACGTAGACCTAATTTTTTGATGTTTGCTTCAATGACTGCAGGACGGCCTACAAGAATTGGTTTTGCTAAACCTTCATCAACAGCAATTTGTACTGCGCGAAGTACACGTAAATCTTCACCTTCAGCATATGCAATACGTTTTGGATCAGTTTTCGCTTGCGCAAAAATTGGTTTCATCATGAATGCAGAGTTATAAACAAACTCAGACAAACGTTGACGATACGCAGAGAAGTCTTGAATTGGACGAGTTGCAACACCTGAATCCATCGCTGCTTGTGCAATTGCGGGTGCAATCTCAAGAATCAAACGTTGATCTAATGGGCGCGGAATGAGGTAATCACGACCAAATGAAGCAGATTTTTCACCATACGATGCAGCGTCTGCTTCAACATGCGCCATGCGAGCAATCGCATGTACACAAGCAATCTTCATTTCTTCATTAATCGTGGTTGCACCAACATCGAGTGCGCCACGGAAGATATAAGGGAAGCAAAGGGCATTGTTTACTTGGTTTGGATAGTCTGAACGACCAGTTGCCATAATCACGTCTGGACGTGCTTCATGTGCATGTTCAGGAAGAATTTCAGGGTCAGGGTTAGCAAGGGCAAAGATGATCGGATCTTTCGCCATGACTTTAACCATTTCTTTGGTTAAAATACCTGCTGCAGAAAGACCAAGGAACATGTCCGCACCTTCCATTACATCAGTAAGCTGAGAGCCTTCGATGTCTTGAACGTATGCCTTTTTCGACTCATCCAAGCCTTCACGTTTAGTCGTCAATAAACCGCGTGAATCTGCCACAACGATGTTTTCTTTTTTTACGCCAAGTGCGCAAAGTAAGTTCAAACATGAAAGGGCAGCAGCACCTGCGCCAGAAGCGACAATTTTGATTTCTTCAATTTTTTTGCCATTGAGTTGAAGTGCATTCAGTAATGCAGAACCCACAATGATCGATGTACCGTGTTGGTCATCATGGAACACAGGAATATTCATGCGTTCACGAAGTTTTTGCTCGATGTAGAAACACTCTGGGGCCTTGATGTCTTCAAGGTTGATACCACCGAAAGTTGGTTCTAATGCTGCAACGATATCTACGATTTTGTCTGGATCGTTTTCAGCAATTTCAATGTCAAAAACATCAACACCAGCGAATTTTTTGAATAGAACGCCTTTACCTTCCATAACAGGTTTTGACGCTAAAGGACCAATGTTACCTAAGCCTAGTACGGCTGTACCGTTACTGACTACAGCAACAAGATTACCGCGCGCTGTGTAAAGTGCAGCAGTAGATGGGTCGCGTTCAATTTCTAAACAAGGTGCAGCGACACCTGGCGAGTATGCGAGGGCTAAATCGTGTTGGTTGACCAATTGTTTGCTTGGTGTAACGCTGATTTTCCCCGGAGTTGGAAATTCGTGATAATACAAAGCCTGCTGTTTTAAAGATTGATCGTCCATCTGTATCTCGATTGTGTTTTGTTTATCCAATATAAAGCTGCAATGCTTGCTTTATCCGCTTGAATATAACATTAGTTGCACAATTGGGACAGTCGAAGTCGCGTCTTTTTCAGACAATCTTATAGCTCAGGCATAGTGACTTATATTAAGTAAGTATAAGCAGGCGAAGAGATATTATTTTCAAGGAACACGGTTGCCTCTTCTTGTGGCAGTGGCTTAGAGAAAAAATAGCCTTGAGCAATGTCACATTCTAAGTCTTGTAGATACTGTAACTGCTGTTCAGTTTCAATCCCTTCAGCGACTACCGTCATGCCCATCGCTTTACCCATGGCAATCATGGCACTAACGATGGCCAATTGTTTATTTTCACCAATTTTAGAGATAAAACTGCGGTCTATTTTTAAGATATCAATTGGAAAATCAGCTAGATAGGATAGAGAAGAATAGCCCGTACCAAAGTCATCAAGTGAAATATTGATTTTACGTTTTTTGATTTCGTTTAACAGTTCACGTACTGAATCTAGATTTTCGACCAAAGAAGATTCAGTAATTTCCAGTTCCAGACTAGCACCATCAATTTGATTGGCATCAATCGCTTCATCAAGATCATTTAACAATTGTCCACGGCGCAGTTGCTGCGCGACAATATTGACAGATACACAAATATTTTGATAACCCAAATTGTTCCAAAAACGAATTTGCTGTGCGGTTTTTTGCAGGACAAAACGCCCGATATCCGAAATTAAACTGGTTTGTTCTGCTAGAGGAATAAATAAGCCTGGTGGTATTAAGCCTTTTTCAGGGTGATTCCAACGCACCAAGGCTTCAAAACCATAAATATTTTTATCACGGAAATTGATCTTCGGTTGGTAATACACCACCAACTCATTATTTTGAATGGCTTTACGCAAGTCGCGTTCCAAGAAGATCCCTTGCTCTAATAATGCGGTATTTTCATTGGAATAATAACGAGTGGTGTTGCCACCTAAATTTTTTGCTTCGCTCAGCGCTTGTTCTGCACAGTTATTTAGATAATCTAGCTGACGACCATGCTCAGGGTAGAACGCGACACCCATCGATAAAGTGATGACATGGTCTTGGCCAAAAATATTAAATGGAATGCTAAAGGCTTTATTGATGCGTTCACAATGCTCTTGTACTGAAGGGCGGATGTGCGAGATTTCATACACAATCGCAAAATCATCGCCATTTAAGTGTGCGACAAACAGAGCTTCGGCATTGGTTAGACGTAAACGCTGTGCGACTTGGCGTAACAGTTCGTCACCACCATTGTTGCTGAGATATTCATTTAATGGACGGAAACGGTCGATGTTTAAACGAATGACGGCCAACTGTTTAATCGAATCTTGCTGTGAAACTAAATATTGATGCAGTTGATAGTTGTAATAAAAACGGTTCGGCAAATCCGTTAAGGTGTCATAATTTTCTAAATAAGATAAACGTTGTTCTTGCAATTTACGTTCGGTCAGGTCTGAGACAATCCCGATATAATGGGTAACGCGGTTTTGATCATCAGTAATCGCATTAATATGCATCCATAGCGTCAGTTCTTTACCTGAAAGAAATTTTTCGTGCAACTCACCATCATATTCACCAATTTTCAGCACTTGTTTAATGATCGAGTAGTGCATACTGCGTTGAATTGATTTGTAATTTGCTGTGATATCAAATAGATGTTTGCCAATAATTTGGTCGTAGTTAAAGCCGGTTAATTGTTCGTAAAACGGATTGACTTCGATATAGCACAGCTCTTCATTTAAAATAAAAATCCCTTCAGCAGCTTGTTCGAGTACGCTGGCTGCAAGTTTTAAACGTTCTTGAGACGTCCGTTCTTGATGGATATCACGACGAATACCGACCATGCGCAAGGGCTTGCGGTTATCTGGATCGCGTTGAATGACTCGCCCAATATCATGTACCCAACTCCATTTTCCTTGACTGTTTTGAATCCGATAGGTGGCCTCATAACGGTCTTTAAATCCACGAAGATGTTGAATCATTGCTGATTTAAAATGAGGAATATCATCAGGATGGATCATATGTTGTAACTGTTGCTGATGCTCTTTCGAATGTCTAAGGGTTTTTTCTTGCTTATAGTTGGTGACAACGATTTTACGGTCTTTGATATTCCAATCCCAAGGACGTAAACCGGCGATTTCATGCGCAAGGACTAAATTGGCTTGTTGGTTTTCTAAATCCTTGTTCATTTGCTCAATGTCGAAGGTCCGTTCTTTGACTTTTTGTTCAAGGATTTGGTTACCTAGTTGTAATTGTAATTCGATGTCACGTGATTTGTTGACTTCATCTTGGAGCTGCTGACACAGTTCATCAGTCCATTTGACTTGTTGCTTGGCACTATCAACCAGTAGGTTGTTTTTTGCATGTAAGGTCGACACACGACGGTGAATCCGATATGACGTCATGGCGCACATTAGAATCACAATGAGCCCAAAATTAATACTCAGGCTAAATAAGTGATTTGAACCATCTAAGAAAAAGAACTGTGCAATCAGATAGGGCACGATAGACGGGATAAAGGCTAAACAAAAATAATTGAGTTTTTGCGTCAAATAGGTCAAACCAAAGGTTTGCGTCACGATCAAGAGTAGGGCAGAGAGCGTCAGGGCTTGAATTGGTTCAAAGCTTTGATTGGTCGCAGGCAAATAATAAAAAATTAAAAAAATACCGCTCGCAATCAGTGTGCCGACTGAAAAACACTGAAACTGTAGCCAACGATGCGCAATCATCAGTGAATATTGTTCAGGTTTAAAATAAACGGTGCTCATCAGCCAACATAAACTGACAAAAACTTCGGTAAAAATAAACCAAATATTGAAATATAAAGATGGCGATTTATAAAAAATTTGATATATCGAAAAAATATATAAGCAAATAATCAGGATACTGACTAAAAAATAGCGGCTATGGCGAATCGTGTTCGCAATTTGAGCAGTATGATTGTACTGCTTGATATATTCATCTTGTTTATACGTCATGAATATAAAAACCCTGCCTTAACTAAATCTAGATCGTTGTATTTGTATTGTTCCTGAGAATATTTGTTTATTCTTAGTAACAAATCATTTGTTTTTATTGACTCTAGGGTAATTGCGTTGCAAATAAAAAGCAATATCAAGGATGCCATCATTGATGCTTTCAGATGAACTATCGAGTAAAAATTAAATAAATTTATAATTTAAAATTGAAAGTGCAACTACAGGTGCAGTTTCTGTGCGAAGGACACGTTCACCGATACACCAGTTCACAAAACCTTTCTCATTTGCGGCGCTGATCTCGGCTTCGCTCAAGCCACCTTCAGGGCCAATCAGTAAGGCAAAGTACGGGTCAGCATCAGCTAATACATCAACTTCATCTTTATTGGGTGCGAGTACCAACTTGGTTGTCGGCAGATCACTTTCCAACCATTTTTCAAGGGAAAGTGGCGCAAGTACTTTAGGGACAATGTTGAGACCACACTGTTCGCAAGCTGCAATAGCAATGCCTTGCCAATGGTCGAGTTTCTTTTGATCACGATCGTACTTCAAACGCATTTCACAACGTTCTGAAGTGAGTAGTTGAATTTCAGAAACACCGAGTTCCACCGCTTTTTGAATCGCATAATCCATGCGGTCGCCTTTGCTCATCACTTGACCCAAGAGCGCTGTAAAATGTGGTGTGCGATTGCTTGGATTGAATTGCAAAACTTGGACGGCAGCCGACTTTTTAGCGATTTCAACCAATTCAACATGGTATTCGCCACCTTGCCCATTGAACAAAGTGGCTGTTTCGCCTACTTGAGCACGTAAAACTTTTACCCAGTGATGAAACACTGTTTCCGTTAATTCAACAGTCGTATCAACAGTTAAATCAGCTTCAATATAAAAACGTGGCATTAAAGTTTTACTCTCAAAAAGGTCGAAATGTCTTATGCTAGACCGAGGTCTTTCACAAGTTGGCGTGTAGGGTCAGTGGTGTTCATGGTATAGAAGTGCAAGCTTGGCGCACCACCAGCAATCAGGCGTTCGCAAAGTTTTACAATCACTTCATGACCAAAGGCTTTGATTGACGCTGTATCGTCGCCATAAGTCGCAAGCTGTTTGCGAATCCAGCGAGGAATTTCTGCACCTGTACCATCAGCAAAGCGGATTAAGTTGCTTGCATTGGTAATCGGCATAATGCCTGGCGCTACAGGAATGTTTACGCCTTCTTTTTGAATGCGCTCTACAAAGTAGAAGTATGCATCTGGGTTAAAGAAGAACTGTGTCAAAGCTGCATTTGCGCCCGCATTGGCTTTATCGCAGAAACGTTTGATGTCGAGATCAAAACTGTCTGCTTGAGGATGCATTTCAGGATAAGCTGCAACTTCAATTTTGAAGTGATCGCCTGTATGTTCACGGATGAAACGTACAAGGTCAGTTGCATAAGGTAATTCGCCTAAACCCACCTGACCTGAAGGCAAGTCACCGCGAAGCGCAACAATACGGTCAATACCTTGTGATTTATATAAATCCAGCAATTCAGCAATACGTGCTTTGCTATCACCAATACAAGACAGGTGAGGGGCAACCGGTGTGCCTTTACCGTTGAAATCATTCAATGTAGACAAAGTGCGTTCACGGGTAGAACCGCCTGCACCATATGTTACAGAGAAAAATTCAGGATTTAATAATTGAAGTTCTTGGTGTACAACTTTAAGTTTTTCCGCGCCCGCATCAGTTTTGGTCGGGAAAAACTCAAAGGAAATAGGAATCTGTTTTGACATGTTCAAATCCTTTTTTATAAATACTATTTGTTTACCCTATCCCTGACCTCTCCCAAAGGGAGAGGAGTATTCATTACTGAATTATGCAGGGTTAAACACCCAGCTTATTAAATTGATAAGATTTTAATCCTGAATACAATTTAACGAAGCTGTCACCCTCTCCCTCTGGGAGAGGGATGGGGTGAGGGTCAATTAATATTTATAAGCCTCAGCTTTGAACGGGCCTTCAACTTGAACACCGAGGTAATCCGCTTGTTCTTGAGTCAAAGTCGTTAATACGCCGCCGAAACCAGCAACCATTGCAGCAGCAACTTCTTCGTCTAATTTCTTAGGAATAAGTTCTACGCGGATTGCAGCTTGTTTTTGATCTTCAGGAAGATCAGCAAATTTTTCAGCGAACAAGTGCATTTGCCCCAACACTTGGTTAGCAAAAGAACCATCCATAATACGTGAAGGGTGACCTGTTGCATTACCAAGGTTCACTAAGCGGCCTTCTGAAAGAAGAATAAGGTAATCATTTTCATTTTCTGAACGATACACTTGGTGAACTTGTGGCTTAACTTCAACCCACTTATAACCACGTAAGTAATTTGTGTCGATTTCAGTATCGAAATGACCGATGTTACAAACTACAGCGCCAGCTTTTAATGAATCAAGCATTGCAGCGTCACATACGTGGTAGTTACCAGTTGTTGTTACGATCAAGTCAGTATTTTGAAGAAGGTCAAGGTTGATGTCTTCTTTCTTACCCGTTTGAATGCCATTTTTATACGGAGCAACAACTTCGAAACCGTCCATGCATGCTTGCATTGCACAGATAGGGTCAACTTCAGTGACACGTACAATCATGCCTTCTTGACGAAGTGATTGAGCAGAACCTTTACCTACGTCACCATAACCGATTACAAGTGCACGGCGGCCAGATAAAAGCATATCTGTACCACGTTTGATTGCATCGTTTAATGAGTGGCGGCAGCCGTATTTATTGTCATTTTTAGACTTGGTTACAGAGTCATTTACGTTAATCGCTGGAACTTTTAAAGTACCGTCGCGGTGCATTTCGTAAAGACGTTGAACACCTGTAGTGGTTTCTTCAGTAATACCGTGGATTTTTGCAATCACTTCTGGGTATTTTTCGTGAACAAGTGCAGTTAAGTCACCGCCATCATCCAGAATCATGTTGGCATCCCAAGGCGTACCATTCACATTAATTTGCTGTTCAAGACACCACATGTATTCTTCTTCAGTTTCGCCTTTCCAAGCAAATACAGGAATACCTGCAGCAGCGATTGCAGCAGCAGCGTGGTCTTGAGTAGAGAAGATGTTGCATGAAGTCCAGCGTACTTCTGCGCCCAATTCAACTAGAGTTTCAATTAAAACTGCAGTTTGAATAGTCATGTGGATACAGCCTAGGATTTTCGCGCCAGCAAGCGGTTTAGCCGCTGCATAGCGTTTGCGAAGACCCATTAGGGCTGGCATTTCTGCTTCTGCAAGTTTGATTTCTTTACGGCCGTAGTCAGCTAGTGAAATATCGGCAACTTTATAATCTGTAAATGAAGCATTAACCGCGTTCATCACGATCTCCTTAATAAAAACAATTGATCATTCAGTTCGCGGATGCCGTTGTTGATTGGAACGAGTATCCAACCGAATCGTCGAGCCTAGCGATCTTATATTTAGTGCCTATAAGAAAGTCGCAGCATCCCTCGACTAGGGCAGTATTGTACTTGGAAATAGAGTGAGTTCCAATCAAAAATTGGTTAATATGTAGATGAATAATCTGATAATAAAAAGATAATAACGTACATATCATGAATATATTAAAATTTAATATTTTCCTAGTTTTACTCGTATCTTCACAAGCTGTCTCAGCAAGGCGAGGCGACTTTTCACCACAAGATATTTTTTTTCTGCCTTTAATTTTGATTGGGGTTTTATCCTTATTTAAATTTTCAGGCTTTATTGAAAATTATACGAAAGGCTTAAATTTAACCTTTAGAGTAGTCATAAAAGTAGTGAGTTTTATTATTTTGATTGGCATCATTGCCCTTATAATTATCGGGATAGGGCTAATTTCTGAGTATATTCCTGAAAAATGGTCGATGATATTCTAGTGCAATTATAAATATAAAAATTGGAAGCTAATAATGAAAAAATTAACTGCATTCATATGCTTGTGTTTTTCAGCACTAACATATGCCAACGATTCAACAGGCTATGTGGCAACGGGAGGGGTGCAGTACCTTAAAAATAAAGACATTCAAATGTTCAGTGAAGACCTATTTATTAGTAAAAAAATGATCAAGGTCGATTATCAGTTCAAAAATTTAAGCAATAAAGACGTGACTGAAACCATACTCTTTCCACTGCCAAAAGTAGAAAACTTCTTTGAATCTGATTTTGCCAATACAGAAAAGCTGCTCAAAAGTTTTAAAGTTCAAGTGAATGGAAAAACGATTCAGCCTGAAATGCACGTGCGCACTTTTATTCAAAAAAATGAGAAAACAGCCCCGATTGATATGACTGAGAGTTTTAAGCAATGCGGATTTACGGAAAAAGACATGCTGAATCCGTGGAGCAGGCAAGATGTTGAATATAAAACTTTTGAGGCAAAGCTTAGAAACTGTAAAAATGCAGCGCTGCAAAAAGTATTGCCCAAAGATCCGAATGAAACCATTTCATGGTCGTCTCAGGTGATTTACAGTTGGAAGCAAACGTTTAAAGCCAATGCGCTCACACGTGTACAGCATCAATATGCACCGCTAGTGGGTGGGTCTGTGGCTTTATATCCTGATGAATATAATAAAAGTTATTGTATGGATCAAAACTTTAAGGCAGGACTCAGAAAGGCTAAATCACAGCATGCACCATTTCAAGCGCTGGGCTATATCTTAAAAACTGGTGCCAATTGGGCAAAGCCTATTCAAGATTTTAAACTGACTATCGAGCGTGATGCAGGAGAGTTGGTTTCTTTTTGCTGGGCAGGTAAAGTGAAGAAAATCAGCGCTACGCAGTTTCAAATGGTTGAAAAGAATTTTGTGCCCAAACAAGATTTGGACATTATTTTTGTGCATGTGAAATCAGGTCTGGATTAAAACTTGCAGGCAAAACTGCTGCGATTTGTTTATCATCGTCCATAAGCAATTTTGAGTTTTGATATATGTCGATGGAAATACCTGATGAGTTGGCAAATTTAGAAGCCAATGGCGGCATTTATGCAGTGTGGATGTTGCTGCAGCACTTAGGTATAGATGCAGACATTCAGCAGCTCATCGAAGTTTGCGCTTATGAAGCTGGCCATGGCACAACAACCATTGGTTTGGCTGTAGGACTGAAAAAGTTTGGCTTTCAAGTAAAGTTTTACACAGAGCATGATCCTGAGCTGCAAGACAGTGAAAAACGCAGCTATGCAGAAGCGGATCAATTGGAACTGTCTATATTACCTGCAATTGGCTATGCACAAATCCAGCAGGCTTTTGAACAAAATCAGTTTGTGATTGTCTATTACGACACCCTAGACGGAGTGGGGAATCATTCCTTGGTGTATGACATTGATGAGACAGAGATCAGTTTCTTTGACAGCTTTGATGCCATGCCAGCAGACGTATTTGAACAGCAGCGTGGTGCGGAAGGCATTTGCCGACAAGTCATTATTGTGGATGTAAATGATTATGTGGCGAGCTGAGCCATTTTGTTAAAAGCAAAAAGCCCATCATGAGATGGGCTTTATTTTTTAGAAAATAATTGGATTATTGCTCAGCCATATTGGCTTTTTCATTCCAAAAATCTGCTTTTTCTTCATCGGCGTCGATGCCTAATCCATTGGCATAAATAAAGGCTAAGTCACGCATGGCTTGAACTTCACCTAATTTTGCAGATTGTTCAACCAGTTCAATAGATTTAGTGATATCTTTTTCCACCACATCGCCGCGACGGTAAAAATTGGCCAATTCTAAAATTGCAGCAGGATGGTCATGTTTTGCTGCTTGTTCTAACCAGCGATGCGCATGTTCAAAATAGGTTTTAGATTCTTCAGGATCTTCTTCGAGCATATCTTTGGCATAGACTGCATAGCCTTCACCCAGCCAATACATTGCTTCTACATGACCTAACTGAGCTGCTTTGAGTGCCCATTCTTCTGCAAGTTCAACATGCTCATCATTTTCACTTTGCATATAAATTTCAGCCAGTTCAAATTGAGCATCTTTATTGCCTGCCATGGCACGGTTATATAAAGCAGGAGAGATCGAAAGTTCAGACATGTGTAATCCAAAAGAGCAGAATAGGCATAGCCTAATCGGTTGGCATGAAAAAAGCCAATCCGAAGATTGGCTTTCAATGTTTAGAGAATGTTTAGAGATCGTTGTCTAAAGAATTAAAATTTCAATAACACTGCTGACAATACAAATACGACAACCAATGCACCAATAATTTTCCAAAAATATTCAGCGATATAACTAGGGTCTGTTGACATTTGTTGATTAAAAAAATAGCGAGATAGTAAAATTAAATCGCCAAACCCAATTTTACACTCGCTATGCCTCGAACAATGCTAAATGATCAACACTGGTCCAAGTTACTTGCT
>NZ_VOYQ01000030.1:0-41647 GCF_013420195.1 Acinetobacter sp. YH01024 | reverse complement strand
GATCCTAGATTATCGGCGACCTGTGATCGAACCATTAATTTGGTGGATGGGAGAATTCAGAGTGATTCCAAACACGAGATGGAATGAGCCGGAATGTAGATCACTCTTCTGGTAAAAGCAGTTCAAAGCAGATGCCTTCTGCGCTATTGACTGCCTGATACATTCCCTGATGAAGCGTTAAAATGGATGCCACAATCGATAGGCCTAAACCACCCGTTTGATGAGGGCTTTGTCTGCTGGAACTGCACTGATAAAAACGCTCAAAGAGATGAGGCAAATGCTCAGGAGCAACTTCCAAACCACTGGTGATCACAGATAATGTAATCATCTGCATATTATTAATGTTCTTTCTGTGGCTAAGCACATAAATAGTTCGGTAATTGCTGCCGTGAATGAGCGCATTTAATATTAGATTATACAGCGCTTGTTGTAACAGTTCAGGATCTGCCAATAGCTCAGTCGCTTCAAGCCTTAAAACAAAATTGCAGTGTTGTTCTTCAGCTTGATACTCGAAAATACTGAATATATTTTCTATAAATGATTGAAGTTGAATCTTCTGTTTGTTTAAGCAAACTTTGTGTGCATCTGCGCGGGCGAGAAATAACATGCTGTCAATCATTCGTTTTAAACGTTGATAGTCCTCCAAGTTGGAAATCAAGAGTTCCTGATACTGTGCGGGACTACGTTCATTCATGAGTAAAATTTCGGTTTGCCCGATTAAATTATTCAATGGGGTTCTAAATTCATGGGCAATGTCTTCAGAGAAGCGATTCAGTTGGCTATATCCCATTTCAATACGGTCAAGCATGGCGTTGATATCGGATGCTAGTTGTTCAATCTCTTGAGGGGGATGAACCAGATTGAGTCGCTGCTCAAGTTGCTGAATATTAATGGCATGGGTTTGTTCTCGCAGAGTTCTTAATGCGTTCAATCCCAGACGGCTAGCAATGGCACAGAGTATGAAAATGGCTAAGATGCCTGTAAATACATAAATGAAAAGACGTTTTTGAAAAGGCGAGATGATGGATAAACGTTCAGACCACTGTTTGCCTGCAATTAACACATAGGGCTGCTGATTGATTTGAATGGTTTTCCAAGCAATACGGGTGGGGTAAGTATGAGCTGATAAATCTCGGAATTGAATCTGTGGCTGATGGGTAAATTCAGGCAGAGGAATGCCAAGAGGATTGATGTTGATGAGAATCTGATTGCCCTGAATCAATAAAAACAAATTATCCTGATTTCCCAACATGTTTTGATACAGCTTCGGGCGAGCGATAATCTGTTCAATATTACTACTGTCTTGCAGCAAAATTTCCAGTCGCTCAATTCGTTCAACCAAAGCCCGATCTTGCTGAGCAATTAAAATCTGGTTGATACCCAGATAGGTCATAAATGCTACAGCGCACAAGACCATTGCAGCACACCCTGTAACCAAGAGCGTTAATCGGAGTTCTAAAGAGCGAATGGGCTTGAACATTATGCTTCAACCGAAATTTTATAGCCCAAGCCACGGACAGTATGAATTAATTTTATCTCATGCTCCTCGTCAATTTTACTGCGTAAGCGTCGTACCGCGACATCAATAAAATTCGTATCGGTATCAAAATTGATATGCCAAACTTCGGAAGCAATTTGCCTACGCGTAATAATTTCATTTGGGTGCCGCAGCATAAAGTGCAATAAATTAAATTCTTTTTTACTGAGTTCAATTAACTGCTCATGTCGCCAAACTTTATGATGGATTAAGTCCATTTTTAAGTTGCCCATCCATAGCTCGTTTTCCTGAACATACTGTTGCCGTCTCAGTAAGCTTTTAATGCGCGCAAGTAATTCAATATAAGAAAAAGGTTTGGCCAGATAGTCATCGGCACCTAGTTCCAGACCTTTGACCCTATCAATAATCTGGTCTTTGGCAGTGAGAAAAATCACGGGTATATGGGAAAATTGACGCAATACTTTTAAGACTGCCCAGCCATCAATATCGGGCAGCATCACATCTAATATGACCAAGGTATAAGGTTGTATTTTTAGTTTTTCCAAGCCTTCGAGCCCTGAATGAACACATTCAGCGGCATAGCCAGATTCATTTAAGCCCTTCACGAGATATGAGGCGATCTTCACTTCATCTTCGATAATTAGAATACACATTTTGCTCAGACTCATTTTGAAGATGACAACTTTGTAATGTGATTGTCATGCTTCAAATCATTCAGGTTGTATAAGATTTTGTAAAACTTAATTCGGGGCAATCATGATGAACAACCTCAAAGGGTTTGTTTTAACAGTAATGCTGATGAGTAGCAGTACTTTTGCACAAACCATTCAATTGAATCAAGTTTATTCACTCGATTCCAACGCTGCACACATCCTTGTTGATGCCGCAGTGGCTGCTTGTCAAAAAATACAGCACAATATTGCTGTGGTCGTGGTTGATCGGGGAGGAAATACCTTGATGGCGAGTAGGCATGAAAATGTCGGCCCCCATAATTTGGGCGCAGCCGAAAAGAAAGCTTATACCGCTTTATCGACCAAAACAGCGACCTTGCTGTTAAGTCAAAATGCTCATGAAAACAGTGATGCAAAAAATTTAACCACTTTATCTAATTTGCTGTTGTTAGGAGGTGGTTTACCAGTGCGTTATGAAAATCAGGTGGTCGGTGCAATTGGGGTTGCGGGTGCAGGAGGCGCCAAAAATGATCAGTATTGTGCTGAGGCAGCCATTCAGTATAGTTTTAATCGTTAAGGATTCCATTATGTTTAAGAAGTTTTTACCACTCTCAACACTGTTATTAACATCAATGACGTTTGCACAAAATAACCCATTAAGTGTGCATGTGTTAAATCTAGAAAATGGCTTACCTTCTGCTGATGTTGAAGTAGTGCTCGAAAAGAGTTCTGGCAATAAATGGGTGCAGCTGAATCAGCAAGTTACAGGGTCGAATGGTCGTATTACAGCACTTTTTCCTGAAAATCAGCCGTTAGCGCAAGGGATTTATAAGGTTACGTTCAAAACTGGTGACTGGTTCAAAAAGAATAATCAGAGCACTTTTTTCCCAGAAGTCCCCGTTATTATCAAAGTTGATGGCAGTGTCAGTCACTACCACATTCCCTTATTATTAAGCCCTTATGGATACTCGACCTACCGAGGTAATTGATAATCTAAAGGGCTGGTAAAACTAGCCCTTTTAATTGCTTATAATTAGTAAACGTTAGAAAGAATCACAAAAAATTCATGCCCATATTTTTATACTCTTCACCGAATCAGAATAGATTCAAGTTGTACAAGGGATGTGATGAGGCTTAAAGGCCAAAAATTAGCTTTTACTATTATTTGATTAAAAATGAGAATGGCGTGAATCAATTTGCTGAACAAGATTTATCAAGAATTATCGAAATGGCCTGGGAAGATCGAACTCCTTTTGAAGCTATCCAACGTGAGTATGGTTTAAATGAAGCGACTGTGATTCGTTTGATGCGAAAAAACTTGAAAGTATCTAGTTTTAAAATGTGGCGTGAACGGGTTACCGGTCGAAAAACCAAGCATTTGCAGCTGCGATCACCTGATGTAATTCGGGCTTATTGTTCAAGGCAGTATAAACGTTTCTAAGCGCTTGACTTTGTACACCGTCTGGACTCACGTTTACATCGTTCAGAACAGTATCTGACTTCTTCCCAGCAACGTTGCCATTTCTTACGCCAGTTAAATGGGCGTAAGCAGTGAATACAGATTTTTTTAGGAAGATGATGTTTTTTCATTTTATAACTCATCAATCCGACTAAGGAGCTGCTGCGCATGGGTGATAATCTGCTGCCGATCTTGAAGTTTATCGAGTTGTCGATAGATCATGCCCATACGTGGATGAGTACGAAATATCGCTTCATGCCGAATCATAAAAAACCAGTATAGACTGTTAAATGGACAGCTGTCCGGCTCGGTACGGGTTTTGACATTGTAGGTACAGTGCTTGCAGTAATCTGACATTTTATTAATGTAATTGCCCGAAGCGGCGTAGGGTTTGCTGGCCATTAACCCACCATCAGCGTGCATTACCATGCCCAGCGTGTTCGGTAGTTCTACCCATTCATAGGCATCTGCATATACCGCCAGATACCATTCACTGATCTGCTGCGGGTCTACAGCACTTAACAGGGCAAAGTTGCCAGTAATCATCAAACGCTGGATGTGATGCGCATAGGCATTTTGGAAAGTATTGCGAAAACATTCCGCCATACAGTTCATCTGGGTATGACCAGTCCAGTAAAATTGTGGCAGCGGTGACGAATGCTGCAGTGCATTGCGGTTGGCATATTCCGGCATGTATAGCCAGTAAATGCCTCGTACATATTCGCGCCAACCCAGAATCTGCCGGATAAAACCTTCAACTGCATTCAGTGGTACATGACCGGCATGGTAGGCAGCTTCTGCCGCATCACAGACTTCTTTGGGCAATAGTAGGCCACAGTTTAAATAAGGTGAGAGCAGGCTGTGAAACAGCGTGTCTGTACCCTGTGCCATAGCATCCTGATAATCACCAAAATAAGGCAAACTATAGGCAATAAAATGTTCCAGAACACGCTTGGCATTACTGCGTGTGGTGGCCCAACGGAAATTGGCAAGACTTCCAGAATGCTGGCAAAACTCACGTTTAACCAGTGCAAGCACATCTAAATCAATCTGATCTCGTTCAAAATTAAGTTGCGGGGGCAAGGGCGGACTGCCCAACCAAGCCTTGCGATTGGCGCTGTCATAGTTCCACTGTTGCCCTATGGGCTGCTGTCTCTGCATCAAGTAACCAGTCTGCTTGCGCATTTCTCGGTAAAAATATTCCATACGCAGTGTTTGGTAGCGACTGGCAAAGTGGCGGAACTGCTCCAGACTACAGAAAAAACGGTCGTCATTCAGGCACTGTACGGGCAGTTGTAGCCGTGGGCTCCAGTGCTGTTGAATCTGCTGCTGTAGGCGGTATTCTCCACAGTGTGTAATTACCAGTCCTGTTACGGGGAGCAGTTGTTGTTGTGACTGCACAAAATCCAGCAGGCTACGAATAGGACTATCAGATTCAAAAGCATGATACCGTACACGCCAACCATCAGCTTTAAGCGCCTTGGCAAAGTGACGCATCGCACTAAAAATCAGCGCAATTTTCTGCGGATGATGGGCGACATAAGTGGCTTCCTCAACCACTTCGGCCATCAGAATTACATCCTGAGTGCGATCCAGTACTTTGAGCGTAGCTAGCTGATGATGAAGCTGGTCTCCCAGAATTAAACCGAAACGCATACCAATCTCAAAGTTTATAAACACTAGAACAGTGTAAATGTAGGCAGCTCAATTTTTTGTGAAAATACAGATCATCCCAAAGAGACTGTGTCAGATGCGGATCAACCATTGCACAGAAATCATCATCACTTGAGCAAAGCTGTATTTATCTATAAAAATTTCAAACCATTTTACAATACTCGAATTTAATTATTGTTTAATGCATAGTCGGTGTGAAAATTATGTGATTTTAATCAAAAAGATACAAATTATTGTGTTTGTAATTCAGGCAGCTTTCGCCTAGTATCTGGCTAGAAGTTACTCCATGTAAGCTTCCTTAGTTTTGTCCCATACATCCTCTGTGTGGGATTTTTTTTAATCAAGGAATTGTCATGAGCATACATTCAAAAGCGTATATTTTTAGACAGCAACAATTACTGGTGGATGAGCATTTCCAGTTGCCGCATGTAGAACGACTGCAGCATGACCTGAACCTGTTGGAAAATGGCGCGATCATTGCTCGTGACCTGAAAGAAGACGAACCGATACCGGAAGGTTATCAGCTGGTTCCGATCCGGCAACTGGTGCAAGTCTGGAGCATACCGCAGTTTGAACAGGCCAGCCGTGCGGTACAGTTACTGGAATGGCGCCGTAACCACCGCTTTTGCAGTAAATGCGGTCACGCCACCCAGCAGCATACCAGCCAGTATGCCATGGTCTGTCCATCCTGTTGCTATAACCAGTATCCGCGGGTAAATCCTTGTGTGATTACCATCATTACTCGAGGTGCAGATGAAATTTTGCTGGCAAGAAATGCCCGCAATAAAACCCAGATGTACAGCCTGATTGCAGGCTTTGTTGAAGTTGGAGAAACTCTGGAAGAGGCAGTACGCCGCGAAACGCTGGAAGAAGTGGGGCTACAAATCAAAAATATTCAATATCTGGCCAGCCAGCCGTGGCCTTTTCCCAGCAACCTGATGATGGCTTTCAGGGCAGAGTATCACTCGGGTGAGATTCAGATTCAGGAAGATGAACTCAGCGACGCGCAATTTTTCAAGTATGATCAGTTACCCGAAATTCCGTTCAAGGGTAGTATCGCTTATGCCATGATTCAGCACGTGATGCATGAAACGCCTGTTGCAGATGACAGTAAAGAATGGCTTTGAAATTTAAAAAGAGAAATGTTTGAATATTTAGATGATAATTTCAGGCTGAAATAAGAACGGAAATCTAGAAAAGGAACTCTCAGCACTTGCCACGGACTTTGCCCGTTTTCACTCTATAGACTGAAATAAAGAGCTTGGCAATGATGGTGCTGCATAGTTTTTTAGTGTGGTATCATCGGTTCGACCATGTGAATGTGCTGTATTTTACAGACCTCTATAAACAGATGCCGTCCTGAATAGGTTGGGAATAATTTAGATAATCTTGAAAATTTTTCCACTTGAAGAACTTTGGAAAAACATATCAAAGCTAGGTCGAATATCTTCACCATCCACGGTTATATATTTGATATGGGAGTAAGACTGGCTAGCGTCAAAATGGTGATTAACTGTGGCCTGAATAGAATATTTGATTCCGAATTGATCTTTTATATTTAGATTTTGTTTAAGCATTTACATATACCTTTAATAACAGCACGAAAGAGAAACAATTACATGGCTTCATTATTCATAAATTTTAAGTTAAATCACTTTATGATTTAACTTAAATAATTGATTCATGGAGATATAAAATGTACGACCATCTAAATTTAAATCCACTTCAACGCCAGATTCTAGACGTACTTTTTTACCAACTTCAATCGCTTTAAACCCTTCACGTGTATTTTGCATTTTATTTAAGGGGATTAACGAGACAATAATTTCAGTACCATTTGTAGATTTTGCCACTAATTCATTAATTTTTAACAATGTGTATCCTGTTTTTATGATTTTTTCGAAGAATATGATTAACAACTTTTGAATTAAAAAAGTACAGAGTCGTACTTTTTTAATTCATCTAATTACTTAGACCGCAGTAATATTAACTGCGTTTGGTCCTTTTTGACCTAGAGCAATACTAAATTCAACCTGTTGGCCTTCGAATAAGGTTTTAAAACCTGAGTTGGCAATTTCACTGAAGTGCGCAAAAACATCTGGACCTGATTCTTGTTGAATAAAACCAAAACCTTTAGTTTCATTGAACCACTTAACCGTACCTTTAACAATATTTGAGTTTGACATAATAAATCCTACTGATTTTTTAATAATTTTAGCCATTTTATTGACTGCTGATAACTTGGAAAATAATAATGAATGAGACTTAAAATCTAAAAAAACGAAGGATTATGAATAAAACGACGATACTTAACAGAGATTGAATGAAACAAGACTTTTTTCTAGTTACGCTCACTATACCTTAAAAATAAAATTAATCAAGTTTTTCTTATATGTATATTTAATTATCTTATAAAAGATGGCTGGATCGGGAGTTAATATTTTGATCTAGGTGACTTTTTTAAAAAATACTACCGACAATATTGCTACATTAAATCTGGAAAAACCAATTTACCGCGTTAAAAGGGGGATCCAAGAAAAATGATTTTCTCCATTTTCTCAGGCTTTAAGATTGAAATTTCGCCTACATTCATCCTGCATTTAATCTTCACACTTTGTTCACATCGACTTGGGTTATCTTAATCCTGAGATCCAACAAGGCTAAAAAATGAAGATGCGATTTAAGTCTGCTTTTGCAGCGATAGCACTGTCTATCATCAGCTTTACAACGACTCAAGCAGAAACTGCTGCGCCTCAGGCAGTTGAACGAGTAGATATACAGAAGTATGCCGGTAAATGGTATGAAATTGCGCATTTACCGATGTATTTTCAGCGTAAATGTATAGCTAATATCACGGCACAATATAGCGTCAATGCCGATCAGACTATGGGCGTATTAAATAGCTGCCGGATTGAAAATGGTGAAATGATCAGCTCTGAAGGGGTGGCCTATCCGCAAAATCAGGGCAACAGCAAACTAAAGGTCAGCTTTTTGCCGCCAGGTTTAAGATGGATTCCGTTTACCAAAGGGCATTACTGGGTATTACGCGTGGATCCGGAATATAAAGTGGCACTGGTCGGTGGACCGAGTACCAAATACCTGTGGATTTTATCGCGTGAACCGCAACTGGATGAAGCCATCTATAAGTCTTATCTGGAGACAGCAAAATATTATGGTTATGACATCACAAAACTGATCAAATTGTCGCATTAATCTGTTAACCTTTTGCCGAACTGACCACTCTCTCTACACAGTTCGGCTTTTTTTATTTCATTTCACATAAAATTCATATCTGACTGATTACACTCATCAAATAGAATAAAGACAATCGCTTGAAAATAGGATGAGTCCATGTTGAAAAGTCTGATGCGATGGATAGACAGCTGGTCTACACCCACAGCGCCCGAAACACTGACGGCTGAAAACAGCAAGATTCAGTGGCTGAGGATTTTACCCTTTATTCTATTACATCTAGCCTGTCTCGCCGTGTTCTGGGTGGGAGTGTCATGGTTTGCGCTGGGCTTTATGCTGGCGTTCTACCTCATCCGCATGTTTTCCATCACCGCTTTTTTTCATCGTTATCTGTCACATAAAACTTTTCAGACTTCGCGTTTAGTACAGTTCCTGTTTGTGTTGATGGGTACCATGAGTGCGCAGCGTGGCCCGCTCTGGTGGGCGGCGCACCACCGTTATCACCATCGCTATACCGATACCTTGCAAGACCCGCATTCCTCCACGCATGGTTTTTGGTACAGCCACGTTGGCTGGTTTTTAAACGAATATAACTTTGCCACGCGTAAAGAAGTCATTAGAGATTGGCTGAAATATCCGGAACTGATCTGGCTGGACCGTTTCAGTTTAATTGTGGTGCTGCTGACCGCGGGCGGGATTTATGCGCTAGGGGAGTGGCTGGCCACGGCTTTACCTCAACTCGGCACTTCCGGCCTGCAATTGCTGGTCTGGGGATTTGTGGTCTCCACTGTGTTACTGCTCCATGCCACTTTGTGTATTAACTCACTGGCGCATCATTATGGCAGCCGGGATTTTGACACTGAAGATCACAGTCGCAACAACTTATTCTTATCCATCATTACCTTAGGCGAAGGCTGGCACAACAATCACCATTATTATGCCGGCAGTACCCGGCAGGGTTTTTACTGGTGGCAGATTGATGTGACCTATTACCTGCTGAAACTCATGTCTTTGTTCGGGCTGGTCTGGGGACTCAAGCCGATTCCGGCACGGGTCTATGAAGCCAGTAAAATTGCCCAGGCTCGGAAACAGAAAAAATCCGCTACGGCAGGCACTCACACGATTCAATCGAAGGAATCACCATGAAAATTGCGATTATTGGTTCAGGTATTTCCGGTCTGTATGCCGCCTGGAAACTCAGCAAAGTGCATGAGGTCACGGTGTTTGAAAAGAATAATTATTTTGGCGGCCATACCGATACCCATCAGCTCAACATAGACGGTGAACAGGTCGCAGTAGACAGTGGCTTTATTGTGTTTAACGAGCACAACTATCCACTGTTCTGCGCCATGCTGAAAGAACTCGGGATTCAATCGCAAAGCAGTGACATGGGCTTTTCGGTGAACAATCAGGTCACGGGCTTGCAGTACAATCCATCGAAAAAATTCTCGCTGCTGTTTAGACCGCAAAACTTTTTAAAGGCTGATTTTCGCGCGATGTTGTCGGATCTGTTCCGCTTCTATGCCGCCAATAAAGATCTGGATGTGGAGCAGGTTGATGCACAGCTCAGTATTGATGAATATCTGAATCAGCATGGTTATTCTGAAGCCTTCCGTCAGGAACATCTCTATCCGATGTGTGGAGCGCTGTGGTCCTGCCCGGTGGAGCAAGCCGGACAGATTCCCTATAAATTTGTGGTGAGCTTTTTCCAGCACCATCGCATGTTGCAATTAAAAGACCGGCCGTTATGGCTTACGGTCAAGGGGGGATCAGCTCGCTACGTTCGTGCGATTCAGTCCCAGGCGAATATTAACTTCCGCAAGATGGGTGTTCTGCATGTATCCCGCAGTGCCAATGATGTACTAGTTGAAACAGCACAGGGCACCGAACGTTTTGACTGGGTCGTGTTTGCCAGCCATGCTGATGATAGTCTGAAATTACTGAAAGACCCGACCGCGCAGGAGCTGGACGTGCTAGGCAAGTTCCGCTATCAGGATAACCGCATGGTGGTACATTCCGATACCCGCATCATGCCCAAATCCCGTCGCCAGTGGGCCAGCTGGCATGTACACGTCACGCCGACTCAGGCCACTGAACAGACGCCATTCCAGCACAGTGGCACACATTATGGCTTTAGCTACTGGATGAACCAGTTGCAGAACCTGAACTGCAAAACCCAAGTCTTTGCCACCCTGAATCCTAATTTTGCCCTGAATCCGAAAAAAGTCTGGGTAGAGCGGTATTACCGTCATCCAGTGTTTGATGCCCCGGCGATTGAAGCACAGCAACGCTGGGTCGAGGTCAACGGCCAAAACCGCACTTCATACTGTGGTGCTTACTGGGGCTGGGGCTTTCATGAGGATGGGGCGCGTAGCGCATCATGGGTAGTCGATCAGCTATTGAAACAGGCCGAACAGGCCGCCTAGGAGCACATGATGCAGATGTATCCACTGGCGATTGCCTCTGCCGAAATCCGGCATCGCCGTTATTTGCCCAAAGCCCATGCTTTTGAGACCCAGCTGACCTATTTATGGTTTGATCCGGATCAGCTCGCGACCTTTACCCGAAAATCCTGGCTGTGGTCATCTAGGTGCTGGAATTTCCTCACCTTGGATGAGCGTGACTTTCTGACCATGGAATGTGGCTCGATTCGGCAGAAGGTCGCACGCCTGCTGATCAAGCGGGAAAACTATCTGTTATCGCATGCCGCTTCCATCCGGGTCCTGGCTTTGCCACGCACACTCGGCTTTCGCTTTAATTCCGTGGTGTTTTATCTGGTCTTTGGTGCCACCGATCAACTGCTCTTTGTGCTGAGCGAAATTACCAATACGCCGTGGAATGAACGTCAGGTCTATATCCACGACTGCCGGAACAATGCAGCTGAACATGCGCCGTACCAGAGTCACCAGTTTGATTTTAAAAAGGCTTTCCATGTATCGCCGTTCATGCCGATGGCACTGGATTACCGCTGGCGCTTCAGCTTCTCCGATCAGCAGAACGTGATTCATATGCAGCTGTTTGAGCAGGGCGTGCTGCAATTCGATGCCACCCTGAAATTTTCCCTGCAGGCCATCACGGTTCCTTCACAGCAGCATCGCTATGCTGTGCTGAAAGTTCTTGAACCCTTCAGGATGATCAGCGGAATTTATTTGCATGCCTTTCGTTTATGGAAAAAGAAAATTCCGTTTTACCGGCATCCTAAAAAAGAAAAAGGAAACACATTGCAATGAAAACACTATTCATGGGAGAGCAAAGCACACTGCCGGTAGTATTACGGCATTTGCTGAAATTACGGCATGGTCAGCTGATTTTTAAAGGCGTCTGGAACGGGTCGGTCGGGGAAAACAGCGATCTTGAGGCCGTGATTCAGGTGCATGATGCCCGTCTGATGGAACTGTTGTTCCGTAATGGTGTGCTCGGTGCAGCAGAGGGTTTTATCCGCGGTTACTGGAGCAGTGAAGATCTGGTGGATGTGATCCGCATTCTGGCACGCAACCGCGATGTACTGGACCGGATGAACCAGAATGCCGTGGCCAAGGCTAGCCAGTTGCTGTTAAAGGTCTGGTACCAATCGCGCAAGAATTCGATTGATGGCAGCCGCAAAAATATTGCCGAGCATTATGACCTGAGCAATGACTTTTTCAAGTTGTTCTTGGATAGCAGCATGATGTATTCCAGTGCGGTGTTTAAAGAGCCGGGCATGAGCCTGGAACAGGCTTCGGAGTATAAAAAAGAGCTGATCTGCCAGAAACTCAAGCTGAAACCGATGGATCATTTGGTCGAAATTGGCAGTGGCTGGGGCGGTTTTGCCATTTATGCCGCACAGCAGTATGGCTGTAAAGTCACCACCATCACCATTTCCAAGGCACAGTACGATGAAGCCGTAGCTCGGGTCGCTGCTGCCGGACTGTCACATCGCGTCACTGTCCAGCTGAAAGATTACCGTCTACTGGAAGGCAAATACGACAAGCTGGTGTCGATTGAAATGATCGAGGCCGTGGGTGAGCAGTATTTGCCGACCTATTTCCGCAAATGCCGTGAATTGCTAAAACCGAATGGTTTGGCCCTGATTCAGGCCATCACCATTGAAGATGCACGCTATGCCAAAGCCCTGAATACCGTGGACTATATCAAGCGCTATATTTTCCCAGGCAGTTTTATTCCCTGTATCAGTGTCATGACCCAGACCGCTTCCGAACAAAAACTGCATCTCAAACATCTGGAAGATATCGGCCAGAGCTATGCCCAGACCTTGCACCACTGGCGTCAGCGTTTCTTGCAGCAGCATGATCAGGTCCTGCAACTCGGCTTTGATGAGCGTTTTATCCGCATGTGGGATTTTTATCTGTGTTATTGCGAAGGTGGCTTCCGCGAAGGCGTGATCAGTGATGTACATCTGCTGTTCGAAGCCAGTGCCTACTAAGCCAAGATAAAACAGGAGGACTCAGATGCTGCTGAATTTACTGATGCTGAATGTCTTTATCATGCTCTGTAGCTGGGTGTTGGTGACCTATAACCACAGAGCAGGGCTGGTCGATGTCGCTTGGAGTTTCAGTATTGCACTCAACGTCATTATCGCGGCCTGGGTCGTGGAAACGGCTCCGCTGCCGGTGCGCATGTTTCTGGGACTGGCGAGTGGGATCTGGTTTTCACGGCTGACTTGGCATCTGTTACGGCGCTATGCCAGTGAAACCCAAGAAGACACGCGTTATGCCAACATGCGCCGAGCGATGGGGGATTATCAGCATCTTGGTTTTCTAATGTTTTTTATATTTCAGGCAAGTTTGGCTCTACTGTTTTCTTACCCAATGCTGAAGTTGTTAAGTATCTCGACCGAGCAATGGAATGACTGGACTTTGGTCACTGTGATTGTGGCGGGCATGATCATGTTGCTGGCGCTGATCGGTGAGAGTACCGCTGACCAGCAACTTTACCGTTTTAAGCTCGATCCGCAAAACCGGGGGAGAACCATGGATCAGGGTTTGTGGAAATATTCGCGCCATCCGAATTATTTCTTTGAATGGCTGCACTGGTTTGCCTATCCGGTCCTTGGTCTGGCAGCAGGTGCCTATGGATTATGGATTTATCCGCTGCTGATGTGGCTGTTTCTCTACTATATCACCGGGATTCCCTTTAGTGAACAACAGGCGCTGGCACATCGCGGCGACAACTATAAAGACTATCAACGACGAACTTCAATGTTTATTCCGTGGCCACCCAAACAGTAGGTAAATACATGGACTTTATGATTCAACAATCTTTAAAACTGGTCGAAAGCGGCAAGCTGCCCGATTCGGTCATTCGCGCCGGCATTCGCAGCCTAAGCAAAAAACGTCTGGCACAGGAAGGACGCTTTGACCCGGCACTGGCAGCCCGGCGCTATATGGATGTGCTGCATATGCTGAAAAACAGCGAGATTGCCATCGAGACCGACAAGGCCAATGAACAGCACTATGAACTGCCCACCGCATTTTTCCAGGCAGTACTGGGCAAGCGTCTGAAATACAGTGCCAGCCTGTTTGAACATACTCATACCACGCTGGATCAGGCGGAAGAAGCGGCACTGGCCAGCTATTGCCAGCGTGCACAGTTAAAAGATGGACAGGATATTCTGGAAATTGGCTGTGGCTGGGGATCTTTGAGTCTGTATATGGCCGAGCATTATCCCAAGGCCCGTATCACGGTGGTGTCGAATTCCTCGACCCAGCGCCAGTATATTCAGGAACAGGCGCGTCTGAAAAAACTGCAGAACCTGACGGTGATCACCTGCGACGTCAATGTGCTGCAACTGGAACCCGCGTCCTTTGACCGCGTGGTTTCGGTGGAAATGTTTGAACATGTGCGCAACTACCAGAAACTGTTTGAAAATATCAGCAGCTGGCTGAAAGCGGATGGTCTGCTCTGGTGCCATATTTTCTGTCACCGTTTCCTGCATTATCCGTTTGAAGTGAAAAATGAATTCGACTGGATGTCGAGATATTTCTTTAGTGGCGGACTTATGCCGGCAGCGTCGACCTTTCTGCATTTCCAGCAGCATTTGCAATTAGAGCAGCACTGGCAATGGGCGGGTACGCAGTATGAACGTACCGCAAATGCCTGGCTGGAGAACATGGACCGGAAACAGGTCGAGCTGCAGCCCCTGTTTGAACAGACCTATGGTGCAGATGCCGCCATCTGGTGGCAACGCTGGCGGATTTTCTTTATGGCCTGTGCCGAGCTGTTCGGTTATGAGCATGGACGCGAGTGGGTGATCGGTCACTTTCTGTTTAAAAAGAAAACCGTATAATTGAATGGCGAATCGGATGGGCCAGCGGGGAATGCACCAATGTTAAAGCTGTTCAGGGACAAACACGATCATCCTCTGGGTGAGGTGTTTAACCGCTATTACTGGCTGCAAATCGGATTCATTGCCCTGTCTGTGGTGATCGGGATTGGCTGTAGTGCTTGGGTAATCAAGGGTTCCCTGCTCAGAACTGCGCTAGAACAGGAAATGTCACACTACTGGCAGCGGCTGGAACGTAATCCGGCTGCTGAACTGCCCGACACCAAAAACCTGTATGGTTACCGCTGGAGCGATGTGCCGCCTGTCCAATTTCGCCACATGCAGCTTGAGCAAGGGGTGAACCGGCATTTTGTCGATGGCAAGGAGCGCATGACCGTGTATGGTGAAAAAGACGGACAGCATGTGCTGCTGGTGTTTGGCGAAAGCAACGTCAACAAGCTGGTCTGGCTGTTTGGTCTGGCACCGCTGATGGTCAGCCTGTTTGTGCTATATAGCGTATTGTGGTGGTGGAACCGTCGGGCCCGACGTTATTTTTCCCCGATTACCCGGTTGGCCAATGCGCTGGAACATATCGACTGGGAACATCAGAAAAATCAGGCTTCGCCTTTTCAGGACATCCGCACCGACTCCAATCTGGAAGCTGAATACCTCAAGCAGGCGCTGGAAAAATATCATCAGGTATTAAGCGAATTTATTCAGCGTGAGCGTGAATTTACCGGAGATGTTAGCCATGAGCTGCGCACGCCACTGACCATTTTAAAAGGCAATGTGCAGCTGTGTCAGGCACGCTATGGCGACAACAAGTCCTTTACCCGCCTGCATAACACCATTGAAGACATGCAGCTGCTGGTCGATACCTTGCTGGCCATTGCCCGCAATACCACCAATACTTTAACTGCTGAACCGACCATGCTTTCTGAATGTCTGGACAATCTTGTGCAGGATCTGGAGAGTGTCAGTCATAACAAAGGCATGCAGATAGACCTGCAAAAAGACCTCGATGAACAGCCGCGTAAACTTTATCCATCCATGACCAAAATGGTGTTTGGCAATATTCTGCGCAATGCGCTGAACTATTCACAGGGCACAGAAATTGATGTGATTATGGAAAAAAATAAAGTACTGATTGCTGACAATGGAGTCGGCATGCCTTTACCTAACAATTCTAAAGTTCAGGAACTGTCTGGTCAGCAGCTACAACTGGAAATCAAAGGGCATGGTATTGGATTGCAATTGGTGCAAAAGCTATGCAAACAGCTAGGTTGGCGTGTGGAGCTGTTTGACAGGCAATATTATCTTGACACTCATCAGAATGTTGATCTAGCAATGACCACTGGACTGATTGTTGTTGTGTACCTAAATTAGGCTTCATCTTCGAAAGCAATCTTTAAACCAATCCCAGATATGGTGTGAATCAGCTTTTGTTCAAAGGGTTTATCGACCATTTTGCGTAAATTATAGATATGACTGCGCAGAGCATCACTTTCTGGCTCTTCGTCACCCCAAAGCTCCATCATAATTTCCTGTTTGGTCAGTACTTTAGGAGAGTGACGCATCAGTAGCTTCAAAAGTTTAAACTGAATTGGAGGCAATTCAATGTTCTGGCCAGCTCGAGTTAGCTGCTGTGTTGCGGGGTCCAAAATTAGGTCATGAATTTGCAGACGACTGTTGGATACTTCACCCAGGGAGCGTTTGATCAGGGCCTTGACCCGAACCACCAGCTCGTTAAAGTCAAAGGGCTTGACCAGATAATCATCCGTGCCGGAATTGAAGCCTTTGAGTTTATCATCCAAGGTATCCCGAGCGGTAAGCATCAAGACAGGTAAGTCCAACCCCTCTTCATTGCGTAACCACTCGCACAATTCATAACCAGAACCATCAGGCAAATTAATGTCTAGTAGCAAGATATGGTAGCGTTGCTGTTTCAGTAATTGTCTAGCAGCACTCAGATTGCGGGCATGATCGACCACAAAGCCATGTTCTTCCAGAAACTCGCATAGGGTAGAGGCCAGTTCATAATGGTCTTCAACCATCAGGATAAAATGTTTCGACATAGCGGCAGATACTAATTTAATAATTGCTGTTTTAATTTAGCACTAAATGGCTGGGGACCCAGCCATATATTAAAATATTGTTGTGCCAGAGGATGTTTAAGCTGCCCTAAACCTTGCTGGTTCAAGGATAAGCTCAGGGTCTGTGTAGCATGGTTGTATTTTAAACGGTATAGGTCGCCTGATCTGACCGGACGATACAAATCGGTGATTGGGTTGAATAGAGCATGTATTTTTGCGTCTTTAACATTACGTTTCAGTAAATGTGTGGCCGCACGCTTAAATGCCCATTCCGGAATATTCTGTGTATAGGAAAAGTCCATCTGTATATTTTGTTTTTCCCAGAATTGGCTACAGTTTTGGGCAAAATAACTGGCCATACCGACCTGTTTTTGACCCACCATCAGCGGACCATTGCCGCATTGATTCAGGCTTTGTGCCTGTGCCCATGTACTGAAGCTACATCCCATCACTAACGCCGTGCTGATCGCTATTTTTTGAAAGGCAGTAGCCATGAGTAGACCCCTCCAACATAAGGCAGGGAACGGTACAGGCCGTTCGCAGGGTCCCAGAAATCCTGCTGGAAAATAATCTTGTTGTTTTCGTTGATCTTGATTTCACTGATACCGTAAGAGTCCATACTGCGGGTCGTGCCGAACATTTTAAAATCATAGGCCATATGCCAGTGCACATAGGCAGAGTCCTGATGATAAGAAGCGTTTAACAGCTTGACGCTGACCTTGCTGACCCGTTTGTTCATGCCTTGAAAGTGCTCCAGCAGATTTTGACGGGATGAAAATTGCGATAGAGTATCGTTAATAAACAGCTGGTCAGCATACAGCGATCCGGCTCTTTCCACAAATTCCGGTGTGCCCAAGGTATTAAAGGCTGAGGTAAAGCGGAGGCCGATATCCTGAGCTTTAGCCTGATCCAGCGCTATCCCCTGAATACCGTTTCTGGATTGGGCATAATCGGCTGAATAACTGGGAATACTTTTACATCCGGCTAACAACAGAAGCGGCAAGGATAAGGCTGTAGCAATAAGTGTTTTTACAAGTCTCATCATCAGTGTCCGTATGAAGTGTATCTTTATACCTTAGGCAGCACAGCGTGAACAGAATGTGAAATAGACGTTATAGATGAGCAATTGAATAGAATTTTTCAAATCAAAGATTAAATGTTTAACTTTTTTCTTCGGCCATTAACCAATCAATGATATTCATAACATCACGATTTTCGTTATTTTTTCTGACCATTGCATAAAAATTATAGTCACAATAGATAAAACCAAAAGGGGCAATGATCTTTCCATTTAACATTTCTTTTTCTACTAGAATTTGAGGTGCTATGGCAGTTCCTAACCCAGACACGGCAGCTTCTATCATTAAATTCAGACTATCAAAATAACGGTCATTGGATTTTGGGGAAAAGCCTATTTGAAACTGATTAAACCATGTATGCCATGCACTTTTATTTGAGTGGGTATGAAGTAATGGATAGTTTAAAAGATCATTTACGGAATGAAGAAGATTTATTTCACGATTACAAATAGGACCCATGTTATCGGGAAATAACAGAAATTTATTCAAAAAATTGGGAAGTAAATGATGCTCACTGACGCTATTGATAAATATATCAACCTTCTCTTTTTCTAACAATTTTAAGTCATTACATGTCATTAATTTGATATGGATATTGGGATAAATGACTTCGAGCTTTTCTAATCGAGGAATCAGCCAATTTGCCATAAAACTATGAGAAGCGCCTATGACAACTTCTACTTCTGAAGTTTTATTTGTTAACTCAAAGACGCATTGTTCTAAACGATTAAAAAGCTCCATACAAACGAGCGATAATTCTTCGGCATCCGCCGTCAGAGAGATGGTCGAGGAATGTCGAATAAACAATTTTTTATCCAACCATTCTTCTAACTGCTTTATTTGATGGCTAATCGCGCTATGGGTTACACATAATTCTTCGGCAGCTAAGCTGAAACTTTTATTTCTAGCGACAGCCTCGAATGCTTTTAAAGCATTAAGAGGAGGTAATGTTCTGCGTTTCATGTTGTAAAATTTTCTAACACCTTAAGCTCAAAATATATCAATTATCATCAAAATGAAAATATTTTAAGATCAAACAAGTTTTGATAGTAAAAGAGATATGAGATGACAACCCCTTATACAGGTAATGGTCCTGATGACTTGGGATTTTTTGGTCAATTTGGCGGATGTTATATGCCAGAAAGCTTAATGCCTGCACTTCAAGAATTAGAGCAAGCCTTTAATACTGTTCGGCACAAACCTGAATTTTGGGCTGAATATCAGCAGATTTTAACGGACTTTGTTGGTCGTCCTAGTCCTCTTTTTTATGCAAAAAACCTAACAGCTTATGCAGGCGGCGCTCGAATATATTTCAAGCGAGAAGATTTGAACCATACGGGTGCGCATAAGATCAATAATTGTGTAGGGCAAATCTTATTAGCCAAATTTATGGGTAAAACCAGAATCATTGCAGAAACGGGTGCTGGGCAACATGGTGTTGCAACAGCAACGGTTTGCGCGCTGTTTAAGATGAAATGTACCATTTTTATGGGAGAAACAGACATTCAGCGCCAACAAATGAATGTTGAACGCATGAAATTACTCGGTGCTGAAGTCAGAAGTGTTCAAAAAGGTCGTGGGACTTTAAAAGATGCCATGAACGAAGCATTACGTGACTGGATTCGTCATGTGGATACAACCTATTACCTATTGGGTACGGGTGCAGGCCCTCATCCATATCCCACCATGGTCAGAGAATTTCAGAAAATGATTGGTTTAGAAGCCAGAAACCAAATACTCCTGAAAGAAAATAAACTGCCTGATGCTCTAGTTGCTTGCGTTGGTGGGGGATCAAATGCATTAGGGTTGATGCATCCTTTTCTAGAAGATCTGAATGTCAAAATGTTTGGCGTTGAGGCGGGTGGAAAAGGAACAAATAGCGGTGAACATGCCGCCTCTATTTGCAAAGGTCAAGTCGGTGTGCTGCATGGCAATTTAACCTATTTATTACAAGACTTAGATGGGCAGATTTTAGAAGGGCACTCTATATCAGCTGGCTTAGATTATCCTGGCGTTGGTCCTGAGCATGGCCTTCTCTTTGAAACAGGGCGTGTGATATATACGGCGATCACCGATCAAGAAGCGGTAAATGCCTTTCAGCTTTTAAGCCAACAGGAGGGTATTATTCCTGCTCTTGAGAGTTCTCATGCGATTGCATATGCGATTCAACTTGCTCAAGAAATGTACCCAGAACAGATCATTATTGTCAATTTAAGTGGCAGAGGAGACAAAGACTTAAACACGGTCAAAAAATATCTTACAAGAGCTACAGCATGAACCGTCTAGATCAAAAATTAGAGCAATTGAAACTGGAAAATCGAAGCGGTCTGGTCTGTTATTTTACTGCTGGAGATCCTAATTTTACAGAAAGTTGTCGTCTGTTAAGCCAATTGGGTCAAGCAGGGGCTGACATTATTGAAGTGGGTATTCCATTTTCTGATCCAGTGGCAGATGGAGAGATCATTCAGGCAGCGCATCTTAGGGCTTTAGATGCAGGTCAAACGGTAAAACAGACCATTGAGTTGGTAAAAGTAATCAGGCTACATGATGACCAGACACCAATAATTTTCATGACTTATTTAAATCCGATGATGCAATATGGTTTTGAGACACTTATCGCCGAAACAGAAAATCTTATAGATGGAATATTGATTTTAGATGCTCCATATGGATATCGAGAAAAATTTGAGGTGCAATTAAATGAAAAAAATATGCATTTAATTGCAATGACCGCGCCGACGACTCCAGTTGAAAGGTTAGAGCAAATTTCAGCGCGCGCGACAGGGTTTTTATATCATGTTGCAGAAAATGGCTTAACAGGAGGAGACTTCAATCTATCTAATCTTGAGAAAAAGATTGCTGAAATCAAACCTATTTTTAATATTCCTGTTGCAATTGGCTTTGGGATCAAAAATGAAAACCACGTTAAAGCCTTAGCCAATAAAGTAGATCTTATTGTTATCGGTTCAGCGCTCGTCGACACTTTTTTTAATAAGGGAATGAATGCGACTTTAGAAAAAGTCACAGTTTTTTCGCAAATCCTGAGAGAAAATAAAGAATAAGCCAGCTTCTTTGATAGGTATTCTTTAAAACCATAATTGAATATAAAACAATATTTTATCTTGGCCTTCTCCCGTGAGGGAGATGGAACTTTATACGTGGATTTTTTTCTAAAAGTGATCGCTTTTTAAAAATCACTATTATCATATAGATGTGACATGCGTTTTTGCTTTGTTTCAAGATAAGCTTTGTTAAAGATATTTAAACCAACTTTTAAAGGAATACGTTCAACAACATTAATTCCTAAATCAGTTAAAGATTTAATTTTAAGGGGATTATTTGTAATGAGTTTTACATTCTTTATTTTTAAATAATCTAACATAATGGTACACATATCATATTTACGAGCATCTGCTGGTAAATTTAATAATAAATTGGCGTCAAGAGTATCATGTCCTTGGTCTTGAAGTGCGTAAGCTCGAATTTTATTGGTTAGTCCTATGCCGCGACCTTCTTGGCGCAAGTATAAGATCACACCTTGACCTGCATCATTAATCATTTTCATGGTTGAATGTAATTGGGGGCCACAATCACATTTGACTGATCCAAAAGCGTCACCTGTTAAGCACTCTGAATGAATTCTAACGAGTACAGGTTGATTAGAAATAGTACCCATGCCTTTGGCAAGAGCGATATGTTCTTCACCAGTACTTTGGTCTTGAAATGCTATAATTTCAAAATCACCAAATGCAGTCGGTAGTTTTGATTTTGAAACAAACTCTATAGCCATTGAAGAATACACCTATATAAATTTATATTTGGTACAATTTACTTAATCTAACTTGAAAGCATTGGCCGAATTTTTTGCAGTTATAAATTTCAGCGTTTTACTCTCAATTAAAGAGTATGTATCTGATAGTGAATTTTATGTGAAATGTTATTTAGAATATTTTTATTAGCGTTCTGCTTTGTTGCAAAAACACTCAAAAGCTGAGGCTTGTCTAAACCATCAATATTTAAGATAAGTTGGTTTTTTTTGTATAGTTAATTAAATTTATTGAATAAGTTAATAAAATTAGGTTTGTGGTAAGGTCAATTCTTTGTATGATAGATTCTATGTGTAGGCTTCTTCATTCTGAAATTATATTGCTGAACAATTTTTTGATAACAGCATTAGGCAACAAGGCTCTAATAAACAAAATGTCCTAAGCAGCAGTACAAATAAAGAAATATATAAATGGGAGTAACTCTAAATTCCTAAAATTATCTGATATGGTTTAAATCCTTCGATCACTGCTTCAGAAATCAATTGGATAAAAGCTTCAGTTTTGTCATAAGCCATCCACTGATCCAAAGCTTCATAGTAAGCCACGCGATTTTTCAACTGTAATAACGCAAGGTGGATATCCAGATTTCAGCAACTTAAGGTTCATCAATAGACGTGATGTGCGTCTATTACCATCAATAAAAAATCCAGGTGTACTTTAGCTGCACGTTCAATAGGATGACGCTGATGCGCTTCCGACTTGTACCAACCGACTAGTTGAGCCATTTTGTCATTCAACAATGTATAGTCATGTGGGGTAGTCGTAGCACCTGAAATCAATATATTTCGTTGGTGGTAATGACCTACATTGCCATCATCAATATTTTTTAGAATGCTGAATTTTTACGGTATTTTTTGCGGTACAATGATGTGGGTTGGGTTTAAATATTTATAATAAACAATTGGTTAAATTGTATTTACGGTGCGCGCTGAGCGCACCATTTTTTAGTTTTGACTGTTTAACTAAATTTTGCGAATCAATAGCTTTTTTTATTACTACTTTTCTATTCAACCCGATCAATCTCAAAGCCCAATATTGCTTTAGCCATCATTGATGTATCTTTTTCTATATATAAAATTCAAAATATTTCTCAGTTCTTTTTATTCTAAGTTCAAAGTCATACAAAACATCTAAATTGAAAGCTTATAAAGAGTGAAAATAGAAAGTTCACTGTATTTATATCTGCATCTAAATGAAAAGAATCTATTGAAAACACGATTATAAAAGTCATGCACCAAAATAGTGGAGCTTGGAAACTTAATAGAACACTTATCGTTTTGTATTGCCTAAATAAAATAGGAAAACGATTGGTGTTTTAGTATTAACATACTGAAAAATAACAAAAAATTAATTTTGGCATAATGTGTGCAATACAGTATTCAAACTTGGATACAAGAATGAGCACATCAATGAACTCAATAAAAACTTTAGGCTGGACTTTAGCGGAATGGAAAGCGGGCTACACGAATAACACAATTCAACTCGAAGACTTATATGCCTTGGTCGAGCAATTTGATTTTGCAGATCCAGCATGGATTTCCATTGCATCTATAGAGCAATTAACTGCGCAGATTGAAGCCTTAAAACAAAATGAAAATGCTGCGGCCTTACCTTTATTTGGTGTGCCTATTGCAGTGAAAGATAATATTGATGTGGTGGGTTTTGCATCGACGGCTGCCTTTAAATTATTTACCGAAATTAAAACTGAAGATGCCTTTGTGGTGCAACGCTTAAAACAAGCGGGTGCGATTATTGTAGGCAAAACCAATTTAGATCAATTTGCCACAGGATTGGTCGGTACACGTTCACCATTTGGTGCAGTGCCGAATACTTTTAATTCTGACTATGTAAGCGGTGGTTCAAGCTCTGGTTCAGGCAGTGTGGTGGCGCGTGGTTTAGTCCCGATTGCACTCGGTACAGATACAGCAGGCTCAGGACGAATTCCCGCAGCATTTAATAATATTGTTGGTTTAAAACCGACCAAAGGTCGCTTTTCAAATACAGGCTTATTGCCTGCGTGTAAAAGCTTAGATTGCATTTCAATTTTTGCCTTAACCGTCGCTGATGCGACTGCTGTGGCAGATGTTATGGAAGGTTTTGATGTAAGCGACAGCTATTCACGTGTGAATCCTGCAACAGCGCCTGCAACGTTCAGCGCACAATTAAAGTTAGCCATTCCAAAACAATTAGAATTTTTTTGCGATGCTCAATCGGCGGATGCATTTCAGCAAGCACTGACTAAATTAAAAAACTTAGGCGCAGAACTGACAGAAATTGATTTCAGCGCTTTTAGTCAATTGGCGAGCCAACTTTATCAAGGGTCATGGGTAGCAGAGCGTACGGCAGCCGTAGCTGAAATTTTAGACAGCCATGCAGATGACTTTGATCCAACAGTTTTAGAAATTATTCAAAAAGGGCAGCAGTACACTGCGGTGGATGCTTATAACGCCGAATATTTAAAGCAAGATTTGGCACGCCAAATTCAGCAAACCTTAGCGCAATTTGATGCTTTAGTGGTGCCAAGTTCGCCAACCATTCACACACTGGCTGAAATGGCAGAAGCGCCAATTGAAAATAATAGCCACTTTGGCACCTATACCAACTTTACTAATTTAGCTGACCTCAGTGCCATCGCTGTACCTACAGGCTTTCGTGCCGACGGGCTGCCTTTTGGAATCACATTCATTGCGCCGGCTTGGCACGATACGGCTCTAGCAGACTTTGCAGAAAAATGGCAAAACCACCTGCAATTACCGCTGGGTGCAGTAGCTAAAACATTGCCTGACGCAGCTTCAGTCATTTCTGCACCATCAGCACAGCATTTTCGTGTTGCTGTTGTAGGCGCACATCTCACAGGTATGCCACTCAATTTCCAACTGACAACACGCCAAGCCGTGCATGTTGAAACCACAACGACTTCTGCCGATTACGCCCTCTATGCACTGCCGGGCACAGTACCGCCGAAACCAGGTTTAGCGCGTCAGGAAGCGGGTCAAAAAATTATTGTCGAGCTTTGGGATATTCCAAAAGCACGCTTTGGTGAATTTGTCGCCGAAATTCCAACACCACTAGGTATGGGCAATGTTGAGCTTGCCGATGGACGTTGGGTGAAAGGCTTTATTTGTGAACCTTATGGCCTAAACGGTGCAAAAAATATCAGTGAATTTGGCGGCTGGCGCGCCTATATCCAGTCACTGCACGCAACAACAGCAAAATCAAATTAAAAAATTCGGGGAAATAATCATGTTTAAAACAGTTTTAATTGCAAACCGTGGTGAAATTGCTGTTCGTGCGATTCGTACATTAAAGAAACTCGGTGTTCAGTCAGTTGCCGTGTATTCAGAGACAGACCGTTATGCACAACATGTCTTAGATGCAGATGTGTCAGTTTCACTTGAAGGTGTTAAACCTGCAGAGACTTATTTAAGTATTGAAAAACTGATTCAAGCAGCCAAACAAACCGGTGCTGAAGCTATTTTTCCTGGTTATGGCTTTTTGTCAGAGAGTGCTGACTTTGCCCGTGCATGTGAGGAAAATGGTATCGCCTTTATGGGGCCAACGGCTGAACAAATTTTAGAATTTGGTTTGAAGCATCGTGCGCGTGAATTGGCTGCTGCAGCCAATGTGCCTATGACACCGGGCACAGGTTTATTGGCAAGTTTAGATGAAGCACTCGCATCTGCGGCAGAGATTGGCTATCCCGTCATGCTGAAAAGCACCGCGGGTGGTGGCGGGATTGGTTTAACCCGGTGTGATGATGAGCAATCATTAAAAGATGCGTATGAAAGTGTAAAGCGTCTAGGCGAGCAGTTCTTTAAAGATGCGGGCGTGTTTCTCGAACGTTTTGTCGATAAAGCTCGTCATGTCGAAGTACAAATTTTTGGTGATGGTTTAGGTCAAGTCGCTGCTTTTGGTGAGCGTGACTGTTCCTTGCAGCGCCGTAACCAAAAAGTGGTGGAGGAAACACCAGCACCGCATTTACCAGAAGCAACACGTCAAAAATTGCACCGTGCTGCCGTAGAGCTCGGTCAATTGGTGAAATACCGCAGCGCAGGCACAGTTGAGTTTATCTATGATGCTGCCCGTGATGAAGTGTATTTCCTTGAAGTGAATACCCGTTTGCAGGTTGAACACCCAGTCACTGAAATGGTGACAGGATTAGATCTGATTGAATGCATGCTTAAAGTGGCGGCAGGTGATGCTCTGGACTGGGAAAAACTCAGCAATATTCAGCCCAATGGTGCTGCCATTGAAGTGCGAATTTATGCGGAAGATCCAGTGAAAAACTTCCAGCCAAGTCCGGGTGTACTCACAGATGTGTATTTCCCTGAAGATATTCGTGTGGATACTTGGGTGTCTACAGGGACTGAAATTTCACAATATTTTGACCCGATGATTGCCAAAATTATTGTGCATGCTGCAGACCGAGACAGTGCGATTGCTAAGTTAAAAATAGCCTTGGCGGAAACCCGCTTGAATGGCATCAGCACCAACTTAGACTATGCACATACCGTAGTATCAGATGCACGCTTTGAAAATATGCAAATCTGGACACGTCTACTGGATGATTTTAAATATGTGCCAAATGTGATTGAGGTGCTGCAACCAGGTACACAAAGTACGATTCAGGATTATCCGGGGCGTGTGGGCTATTGGGATATTGGTGTACCACCATCAGGCCCGATGGATGATTATGCATTTCAGTTGGCCAATCAAATTGTCGGTAATCCAAAATCGGCAGCAGGCTTTGAGTTTACCTTACAAGGGCCGAGTCTAAAATTTCATGCAGACAACATTGTAGCCCTTGCAGGTGCGCCATGTAGCGCGACTCTAGATGGTGTGAATGTCGATTTTTGGCAACCGATCAGCATCAAAGCAGGGCAAACATTAGTACTTGGACAAGTTGAGTCGGGTTGCCGTACTTATCTTGCGATCCGTAACGGGCTAAATGTACCTGAATATCTAGGCAGCCGCTCAACCTTTGCATTGGGTAATTTTGGCGGTCATGCAGGGCGAGTGCTGCGTGCAGGTGACATGATTAAAATGGTCAATCCAAGCTTGCCTTTAGATGGATTGGAAATTGCAACAGCAGCACCGCAAGCTTTAGCTGCAGACCGTATTCCAAGCTATGGCAAAGAATGGAAAATTGGTGTGCTCTATGGCCCGCATGGCGCACCAGATTTCTTTAAACCTGAATATATTGAAGAATTTTTTGCTTCAACATGGAGTGTGCACTTTAACTCAAACCGTTTAGGTATTCGCCTAACTGGCCCGACACCAAGCTGGGCACGTGAAAATGGCGGTGAAGCAGGTTTGCATCCATCCAATGTGCATGATTGCGAATATGCCATTGGAGCAATTAACTTCACTGGAGATTTCCCAGTGATTTTGGCGAAAGATGGCCCAAGCCTCGGTGGCTTTGTTTGCCCAGTGACGATTGCCAAAGCAGAACTTTGGAAGATTGGTCAACTTAAGGCGGATGACAGCATCAGTTTCTATCCGATGAGTGTGGAACAAGCCAATGTCTTGGAAGCTCAGCAAATTGCCGATATCCAAAACTTTGCTCAAGCACCTGAAAACTCAGAGGTGGCAAATTTTGAATGTAAGCCTGAAGGGATATTGGCTGTGCGTGAAGCTGATGCACATGCGCCAAAAGCGGTGTACCGTCAGGCAGGTGACAGTTACATCTTGCTTGAATATGGCGAAAACGTCCTCGATTTGGCTTTACGCTTACGTGTCTATCGTTTGATGCAGCTGATTCGTGAAGCGAACATTGATGGCATCTTAGAGCTTTCTCCAGGTGTGCGTTCACTGCAAATTAAATATGATGGATTGCGTTTCAGCCAAGCGAATTTGATCCAGTTTTTATTGGGACTCGAAAATGAGATGGGCGATTTGAGCCAAATCAAAATTCCATCACGAATTATTCACTTGCCGATGACATTTGAGGATTCGGCCACTTTAGGGGCTGTAGAACGTTATCAAGAAAGTGTCTGTGCAAAAGCGCCTTGGTTGCCAAATAACGTCGATTTCATTCAGCGCATTAATGGCTTAGACAGCCGTGAGCAAGTCAAAGACATCATTTTCGATGCCAATTACTTGATTTTAGGTTTGGGCGATGTGTATTTAACTGCACCTTGTGCTGTGCCAATTGATCCACGCCATCGTTTACTCAGCTCGAAATATAACCCTGCACGTACGTTTACCGCAGAAGGCACAGTTGGTATTGGTGGAATGTACATGTGTATCTATGGCATGGACTCACCAGGCGGTTATCAATTGATTGGTCGTACCTTGCCTATTTGGAATAAGTTTAAAAAGAACAAGCAGTTTAGCGATCAGCAATGGTTCTTACGTTTCTTTGACCAAATTAAATATTATGAAGTGACTGAAGCTGAACTTGATCAATTTCGTGCTGACTTTGCCAATGGTGTGGCTGAAATCAAAATTGAAGAAACAGAGTTTGATTTTGCAGCTTATCAAGCCTTTTTAGAAACAGAGAAAGACAGTATTGCCGAATTTAAAGCACAGCAGCAGCAGGCATTTACAACTGAAGTTGAACGCTGGAAAGATGAGTTCGATGCACCTGCGGAAATGGAAATCCTGCAAGATGATACCGACTATAGCCAATTTGCAGCCTTGAATGCATCGATGACCGGCAACATTTGGAAAATTTTTGTCGAAGCTGGACAGTCTGTGAAGAAAGGTGAGACTGTAGCCATTATTGAAGCGATGAAAATGGAGCTTCCAGTCTATGCCGATGATGATGGTATCGTGAAAGCGATTATCTGCCGTGCAGGACAAACGGTACATAGCGGTGAACCGCTGGTTTATATGGAATAAACATGACCACAACCACCATTGTTGGGAAAAGCTCAGACAACTTGTCTGAGCTGGTTTTCCAAAAAATAAAAAACGATATTTTTGATTTCCAGCTCAAACCGGGCGCACGTTTTACCGAATCTGAAATTGCTGAATTGTATGAAGTAAGCCGTACACCCGTACGGCAGGCTTTATACCGTTTACAGCAAGATGGCTATGTAAGGGTGCATTTTCGTAGCGGTTGGGAGGTGAAGCCACTCAATTTTAAAGCCTATGAAGAACTCTATGATTTACGGATTTTGCTGGAATGCTATGCCATTGAGCAGCTCTGCAAAATGGAAACAGAACAACTCAAACAGGCTTTACAGACATTGGTGAATTTGTGGTGTATTCAGCCCGAACAGTTTTTGCATGATTTAAAAACTTTATCGATGCAAGATGAAGCATTTCACTGTCAATTGGTTGAGGCAATCGGTAATAGTGAAATGGCGAAAGTGCATCGGGATGTGAGTGAAAAAATCCGTATTATTCGACGTTTAGATTTTTCTAAAGATTATCGAATTGAAGCCACTTATGCAGAGCATCAACAGATTTTACAATTGATCCTTGGACATAACGTGACAGCGGCATTGGAGAAAATGCGCAGCCATATTCAGCAAAGTAAAGAAGAGGTGAAAAAAATTACTTTGGAAATGTTGGCGCGAATGGCATAGAAGTATTTGCAAAAGATCTACCTCATGGAAAGTCTTGGAAAATATGCATTTTACGAGTCAATCTGTGTCGTTCAGGTCGCGCTTAGAGCTACTAATATCTATATTCATTGGTTAATATGATGGAGCAAAATAAAAAAAACCACGAAGGGGAGGTTCTATATTTCAACTTTAGAAAACGCGATTTCTTTGGCGACTGAACGCCATTTCGGACAAGTCGATAAAGCGGGACAAGCCTATATTCAGCATCCACTTCGTGTGATGCAAAATGTGCAGCATCTTGATGCTAAAATCGTCGCTGTATTACATGACATTTTAGAAGATACTGCGACAACGACGGATGAGCTTAGTGCTATGGGTTTTCAAGCGCATATTATTGACGCGATACTGGCACTGACTAAAACAGCAGGTGAGAACCGATTTCAAGCTGCGCAGCGTACCGCTAAAAATGCAATTGCTTGTGAAGTAAAACTCAGTGATTTGTATGACAATATGGATTTATCTCGCCTAACAACGGTCACAGCAAAAGATCGACGTCGTTATCATCAATATTTAAAAGTTAAACGTAGATTAGAGCGTGCTCGGAGCGTCCATTTACATCTGATCGATTTAAATCTAACAACAGATTATCCGAGATTGCAATTTCAAAGTTCACAGCAAAATTTTCAATATCTGCTCAATGCGATGTTTGATCTTCAGCATTCATTAGGTGGCATTCAGATTGGAAGTCCACAGGAGTGGTGGATTTTATTTGAAGATGTCAGTGCATATTTTGCATATTGCCAAAGAAAGGGAGTGGTTCCTAACCAAGCAACGTTCTTCGATTTAATTTTAAACACAGATCGGGACTATTTCGGTGGCATCTTTCAATCTGAACAAGATCGGCAATTATTTTTCTCTATGTTTAACGTCTTTATGCAAAATCATTTTTATCGCGTGGAAACTGAAGGCTGATTAGATAGATTGCATCAGCAATAGAATAAAATCACCTTTGATTGATGAATTTTATCTAGATAATTAGATGCTGAGTGTCATTTAAGAATATCTCGAAATGCTTAATTTCGAGATGTTTAAAGTGATTCCATCCATTGACATCTCCAATGAAGCATGATGCCATGCTTGCTGAACCTTATGCCTCAATCCTACATGACATCATGGTGGCTGCAGGGTTTATCATTCCAACTTTGGTGTTGATGTGGTTGTATAAACGCAGTGAACGCCTTAGCCAAGCTGGATAAAAAAGCCCTCACATTTGAGGGCTTTTAGTTATTTTACTTCGGGTAAATCAAACCAAATCACTTGAGCATCTTCAAGCGCTTCAATTTGGCTATCTTCTAAGAACGCAATTGCACCACCAGCTTCAACTTTATGTTCAGCAATTTGCACTGAACCTGAAATAACATGGATATAGTTGATATGCTGCGTTGCATGGATATCTAAAGCTTGACCTTTCGTCAAAAATGCAGATTTAACTTCCGCTTGCTGGCGAATATGCATAGCTGCATTGTCATTTGGACCGACAATTAAATGCCATTGATTGGGTTGATCGCGTGGATCACATTTAATTTGTTGATAGGTCGGTTCAGCATCACGTTCATTTGGAACGATCCAAATTTGTAGTAAATGTACATCTTCATCACCTTGGTTCATTTCGCTATGACGCACACCTGTACCTGCGCTCATCAGCTGCCATTCACCCGCAGAAATGCCACCATGGTTGCCCATGCTGTCTTTATGCGTAATGGTACCTTTTAACACACAGGTCAAAATTTCCATGTTGTCATGTGGGTGTTGACCAAAACCTTCATGTGCTGCAATTAAGTCATCATTAATTACACGAAGCGCACTAACGCCCATGTATTTCGGGTCATACCAGTTACCAAAAGAAAAGCTGTGTTTAGACTCAAGCCAGCCCATTTTTACGTGACCACGGTTTTCACTTGGATGTAAAAAAGCATTCATGGCATTCATCCTTATCTTAATTATTGAACATATGCCTATTTTAGGATTGAACTAAATAGTGATATATAGTTTTTTAGCGACAATTCATCCTATTTTTGCAACGCTCAGCCAAGATAGAGTTTTTTGTTATACATAAAGGCGCAACTATAAAAAAAGCCTGCACGAAGCAGGCTTTTTTAAATATGACTAAAATTATTCTAAGAATTTAACAGTCACACCAGATTTCACTTTCTTACCTAAGTCATTTGCATCCCAGTTAGTCAAACGAATACAACCGTGTGATGCTGTTTTAGAGATAGCAGATGGGTTCGGTGTACCGTGAATACCGAATGATTTTTTGCTCAAGCCAATCCAGATATTACCAACAGGACCATTTGGACCAGGTGGTAAAGACAATGGTTTTCTGTTGTTGCCTTGAACAAAGTTAGAAGGTGAGTAGCTGTACCAAGGATTTGGTGCAACACCTGTAACTTTGTATGTACCTGTAGGTGATGGCGTATCTGAACTACCAATCGTTGCAGGGAATGAACCGATCATTTGGTTGCGGCTATTAAACAAGTAAAGTTGTTTCGCGCCTTTATGTGCAACGATTAAGTGAATATCTTCAGGAACTTCGTTACGAATATTCGCAACTAAGATTTTTTCACCAGCTTTTTTAAATGTCGCTTTTGGATTCAACTTTTTCAAAAAGTCTTCGTCCATGTGGAATTTTTCACCCAACATTTCAGTCACACGTGTGTAGTACAAGCCTTTCATTTTTGCTTGTAATGCATAGTCGTGTGGAATTGATGCTGCATAAGGACCTTTCAAGTCTGCATCAGTCAACGTGTATTCAATGAATGCAGGTTTAGAACCTTGTTTCGCAATCAGCGCATCCCAAGTTTCTTTAGTTAAAGTCCCTGTAGGTTTCAACCCATTCATTTGTTGGAATGAAGCGATCGCCTTTAGGGTATTTTTACCACTGGTACCATCAATTGCACCCGGTGAAGCATGTGCATTATTGAGCATGACATGCGCACGTGCATAAACAGGGAATTGACCTTTACCAATGTTGTCATACCACTGAGCATTATTTAGGTCATTTAAACCCCAAGCAACTTTGGCAGCAGGCGAAGTTGGTGTTGGAGTTGTAGCAGTCGATGTAGCAGGTGCAGCACCGATGTCGGCTTTAACATCTTCTGATTGTTGCAGGCTGTCTAAAGTTTGCGATGCTTGGTTCAGATCTTCTTGTTCTTGAGCGCTAATCTGGCTAGTTGCAGATGAAGCTTCAGTCGCTAACGGATCAATGGGATCCTGAACTGCAACATTAGTCACTTTTTTTGGCGTTAATGGTTGTTCAGCAGTAGATGCGGCAATAGCTGTACCAGCAAATATGCAACTTAGGCTCAGTGCGAGCATGGTGCGAACGAACATGTAATTCAACCTTAAGAATTATTCATTTACTGTGTATTAAAAACTGGCTAAGTATTACAGAAAAAAAGTGGAGATGCAGTAGTTGTTTTGTGTAAATATCATTTTTGGCACTCAACATGATCGGTTTTTAAATGCATGAGAAGTTATTATATTTACGACCTTTTTGATATGATGATGCCAATATCGAATTAAGTTGGGAAAGTGAATGACGACCTTAAAAAATGATCGTTTCTTGCGTGCCTTATTACGTGAACCGGTAGATGCAACTCCGGTTTGGATGATGCGTCAGGCTGGCCGTTATTTACCAGAGTATCGTGAAACACGTGCACAAGCGGGTGATTTCCTATCCCTTTGTAAAAATACAGAATTTGCTTGTGAAGTTACTTTACAACCTTTGCGTCGTTATGACTTAGACGCAGCCATTTTATTTTCAGACATTTTGACTGTACCTGATGCGTTGGGTTTGGGACTGTATTTTGAAGCAGGTGAAGGTCCGAAGTTTCATAAAACTGTACGTACCGAACAAGATGTACTGAATTTACCTAAGTTTAATGCCAAATCTGACTTAGATTATGTCATGAATGCTGTGACTACGATTCGTTCAGCATTGGGCGGACAAGTTCCTTTGATTGGCTTCTCAGGCAGTCCTTGGACATTGGCAACCTATATGGTGGAAGGCGGTTCAAGCAAAGATTTTCGTTTTACCAAACAAATGATGTATGCACAACCTGAAGTACTGCATGCTTTATTAGACCGTTTGGCTGTGGCGGTGACTGAATATCTCAATGCGCAGATTGATGCAGGTGCCCAAGCCGTACAAATCTTTGATAGTTGGGGTGGGGCATTAGCACACCGTGAATACATTGAATTTTCACTAAACTACATGCAAAAAATCGTGGCAGGATTACAGCGTGAAAAAGATGGACGCAAAGTTCCTGTGATTTTGTTTACCAAAGGTGGTGGTCAATGGTTAGAGCCAATGATTGCAACGGGTGCAGATGCCTTTGGTTTAGATTGGACTACGCCATTAAATGTGGCGCGTCAAACAGTCGCAGGCCGTGCAGCATTGCAAGGCAACTTAGATCCAGCAACATTATATGGTTCGCCTGAAGCGATTGCGAAAGCGACGCGTGCCATGTTAGATGATGCATATGCCAACGGTGAAAAAACTGGTTATGTGGCGAACTTAGGTCATGGTATTACTCAGTGGGTAGATCCAGCCAATCCAAAAGCCTTTATTGATACGGTACACGAATATAGTGCCAAGTATTTATAAGGCTTCAAGGAAATAGGTTTAGGATTCAACCGTGGTCAAGATGATAAAATCATGTTTTGAGTTCTCTTATAAGGCAGCTTCGGCTGCCTTATTTGGGATATTACTGTTGATTGCTTTTGCATTAACAGCAGCAATGGGAAGTCAGGAATATTTTGGCTTTTTCCGTTATGACTATTTATTGTTTTATGCACTGATCATTCAAGTGTGTTTGCTCTGCTTAAAACTTGAGTCTTGGGCGGAAGCCAAAGTCATAGCACTGTTTCATATCCTTGCAATGGGGATGGAAATATTTCTGACCCATCCACACATTGCCTCATGGCAATATCCGCAGCCTGCCGTTTTCAAACTGCTGACCGTGCCATTATTTGCAGGTTTCATGTATTCGGCAGTAGGAAGTTTCTTTGCACGTTCGTTACGTCTATATCAGGTGTCGTTCAGTAACTTACCGCGTTTTGGCAATATGCTGTGCTTAGCCGTTTTGTCATATCTTAATTTTATGACCAAATTTTTTGTGCCAGATATTCGTATGCTTTTGTTTGCTTGGAGTGTGGTGATCTTTTGGAAAACCAAGCTCAGTTTTCAATTACAAAATCATGTGATTCAGTTGCCCATGTTACCAGTACTGTTGATTTTGGCATTTTTGATTTGGATTGCAGAAAATATCAGTACCTTCTATCAAATTTGGTTATACCCAAGTCAGGTCGATGCATGGCATATGGTCGGTTGGGGGAAACTTGGTTCTTGGTATTTGTTGCTATTACTCAGTCTGGTTTTAGTACTCAAAATCCTTGGAAAACGTGATGAAAATGGTACTTGGTTGCTCAAAAAATAGTGAAAAAGAACGTATTATTTTTAGCCAAAAGTTTTAGATGAAAATGTTTTGCCTTATCTAAAAGATCAAGTTAATCTACAGGTGTGTAATCAAAATTACACATGTTTTAATAATTAAAAACAATGGAATAAAATTCCCTGGAGAAGTGCTATGTTAAAAAAATTAGCTTTAGTTGCAGTCGTTGCACTAGGTTCTACAGCTGCTTTTGCTGACCGTGACGTAGGTTGTGGTGTTGGTTCACAGGTGTGGGCTGGTCAATCAGGTAAAATTCCTAAAATTTTAGCTGCGACTACCAACGGTATTTTTACTAACCAGTTACTTGGTATTACTTTTGGTACTTTAGGTTGTAGCGGTACTGGTACAGTGACTGCTCAAGCGGTAACATTTACCAATGAAAATGCTGAATCACTTGCTCGTGATATGGCGGTTGGTCAAGGTGAGAGCCTGAATGTTTTGGCTGAGCTTTTAAACATCCAATCAACAGATAAAGCACGTTTCTTTGCTGTGTCTAAAGCAAATTTTGCTGAAATCTATTCAGCTGAAAACCAGTCTTCTCTACAAGTACTTGCTTCATTACAAAGCGTAATGGCGAAAGATGAAGTACTTAAAGCATACGTTTAATCGATGCTTTCAAAACCCTGTCTCTCGGCAGGGTTTTTTATTATCTAAAATATATAAAAATGGATTTGAATATAACTGAATGAAATCAATTGCTTTATTTTGTACCTTTATGATTCCGAGCATCTTATATGCTCAGCAAGTTGTAGATCGAAACCTCTCTAAAACTGTAGAGGTGCAGCGATATATTGAACTTGCACAATCAAAAAAACTGTCTGAACACATCAGTTGGCAACGACTTTTATATACAGATCATAAAGGACAAAGTGAAGTTGCCTATACAGGTTATTTTTTAGCTGAAAATGGCCGCCAAAGTGCTCAAGCTGAATTAGAGGCAGATGTCGCTGCACTGTTTAAAACCGCCGAACCTAATCAAGCCTTTCGTTGTCGTTTCCCTGCGCGTAGTCAGTGGCTGATGCAAGAGTTAGCCATCCGTTCGGAGCAGTTACCAGTGGTAAGTTGCCCTGAGTTTGATGAATGGTTTGGGAAAATTAAGCCGTATAAAGCGACATTAATTTACGCCACAGACTTTATGGGTAATCCAAGTTCTATGTTTGGACATACCTTATTGCGTCTCGATCCGAAAGATCAAAAAGAGCTAAATTTGGTGTCCTATGCCATTAACTATGCAGCGACAGTTGCAGGTGAAGATAACTGGTCTTATGCATGGAAAGGCTTAACAGGACAGTATCCTGGTGAATATTCCTTGATGCCGTACTACCGAAAGGTGAAAGAATATGGTGATTTTGAAAGTCGTGATTTGTGGGAATATGAGCTAGCACTGACCGAGCAAGAAACCAGTTATTTGGTTAAACATCTTTGGGAAATGCAAAATGTCAGTTTTCCCTATTATTTTGCCAGTGATAACTGTGCATATCGATTATTGGGCCTAATGGATTTGGTTCGCCCGACACTGAATTTAACCGAAAAATTTAAAGTTGCTTCCATTCCCGTTGAGACGATTAAAGCGATCAATGATGAACAACTGATTCAAGCAGCGGTGTATCGTCCTGCATTAGAAACGCAGCTTTTATCACAAGCGCAGCAACATGGATATCGTTTAGCACGTGAAGCGCATAAGCTCGCTGAAATTGAACCTGCGATGATGTCGACAGCACTCGCTCAGTTTAATGAAGCAGAGCAAGCGAAAATATTAGAAATGGCGTATGACCATCTGTATTTATTGCTGATTGGTCGAAAAGTGAGTGCGGAAGAAACGCAGCCTAAATTGCGTCAAATCTTGGCCTTACGTAGCCAATCTTCACAACCCAAACAACGGACTGAACCTAAGCAGCCAAGTCTAGACCCAGTCAATGGACATCATGCGCGAAATTTTTCAGCCGCAGTAGGCGAAGTTCAAGGTGAAAAATATATCGAACTCGGGCATCGTCAGGCATATCATGACTTGATCGATCCGCAAGGTGGCTTTCGGATTGGTACGCAGTTGATGTTTTGGGATGGCTCGATCCAATATCGAGACGACCAACTCAAACTCAATCATTTTGATTTTTTATCGGTCAATTCTTACAACCCGATCACGCCATTTAAAACACCGCTAAGCTGGGGTTTTAATTTTGGCTGGCAGCAAGTGTCAGTAGATGCAGGTCAATTTAGCGAAACGGAACAACATGGTGTAGCTGAATTAAAAGCTCAATCTGGATATAGCTGGGCCAATCAGGAACGCACACATTTGTGTTATGTGCAGTCTCAAATGCAGGTGCAGGGCGGCAAGTCACTAGATGATGGATGGCGAGTGGGCCTTGGGCCGACATTGGGTTGCCAAAATATTTGGTCGGAAAAATTCAATAGTTTGGTTCAGGCAGAGCTTCCGTATTGGGAAGACACACATCAATGGAATCTGAAACTCGATGCTGAATTACAATATATCGTCAACCAACAAAATGCTTTAAAACTAGGCTATGAATACCAGCAGCAAGATGATCAAGATTGGAATAAATTGAAATTGAGTTATGTATTTTTCTATTAATTTTTAAGATAGATAAAATATGAAATATCAAATAAATTTGTTTTTTTATGTAAGTAAAGCAAGGTATGATTGCTAGCTTTGTAATAGCTGTGGTTTGTGTCACCGAATGAATCAAGAATGTATTACAGGTCTAAGTCAGGCTTGGAAAGATATTTGTGATCAATATACTGAAAATGAACATCTTGCAGCATTGCAATTTATCCAAAGGCATGTTGAACATTTAGTTACTGTTTTTTATGAACAAATGTCACGTGAGCCAGAGTCAGCTGAATTTTTTAAAGACGATATCATTCAAAAAAGGCTCATCGACACTTTAAGAAAATGGTTGTTAGAAACGTTTAATGTCGCACTGAATGGTGAATTTGAAAGCTCAGTCAAAAGACAGCAGAAAGTTGGAATGGTACACGCGCGTGTTGGTATTCCGTCATGGTTCATCATACGTGGTGTGCGTGAAATAGAACGTAAAATATTTGAAATTTTAGAGTTAAACCAAACACAAAATATTCTCCATATGTGTAGTTATATTGTACAAATTATGGGGTTCAGCACTGAAATCATGTGCCGATCTTATGAGATCAATACGGAAAAAAACCAAGAAACAAAACACAATTATCGCTTATTTTCTGCGATGCAAGATGTAGCAGTGCATAAAGATAAACAACGTGGTTCATTGCTCGATTGGGAAAATGAACTGATGTTTAAAATCTTTTCGGGCAATGTTGGTTTTTATCATCCCTTATTTTCAAAATCAGAGTTTGGGCTATGGTTCATTCATAAAGCGGCATATGCTTTTTCAGGTTCAGATCAGGTGCAACTGATTATTGACCGAATTTATGAAGTCGATCAATTAACCCAGCAAACGATGCAGATGACGGAAAAAGATCAGCTGCAACAGTTGATTCAACAGATTCGTGAATTGAACCGTGAAATTCAGCATTTAGTCGATCAACTATTTCAAGTGGCTGAATATATTGAGTCTGGCAATGATTCTTTAACTCAACTTCTGAACCGTCGTTATCTCAGTACTATTATTTCACGTGAAATTACCTTTGCGCGGCAAAATGAAACGCCGTTGTCTTTGCTCGCCTTTGACGCGGATTATTTTAAAATGATCAATGATAAGTTTGGTCATGCGGCAGGTGATCTTGCACTTAAATTTATTGCCGAAGCCTTACAGCGTTATAGTCAAGGTAGCGATTATGCATTCCGTATCGGTGGGGAAGAGTTCTTATTACTCTTGGTGGATACTGGTGTAAACCGTGCGATGAAAATTGCAGAAAATATTCGCCAATATATTGAAAAGGGCCTGATCCGAACGGCACAAGGTCAGCAATTTAGTTTTACCGTAAGTATTGGTTGTGTGCAGTATGATGGACATCCTGACTATCAGCGCTTTTTAGATGCAGCAGATCATGCCTTGTACGCAGCAAAAAATAATGGTCGAAACTGTATTCAAGTCACAAAGCATTTGTCGTATATCTAATTCATCCTGAGAATAAAAACTCCCACATATGGGAGTTTTTTTTATGGGTAAATACGCTTTATGCGAGATGTACCGTAATTTAAACTTCGACAACCACATAGTATTTTTTGACGGCTTCGACAACTTCAAACTTGCCCTGAAACGATGGGGGAATAATGCCCGCTTGGCCAGCGGAAACCTCGATATATCCGCCTTGTTGATCATGAATACGTACTAATCCTTCAAGGATAGTAAAAAACTCTTGTTTGTTCGGTGCAAAGACAATATTCCATGCGCCAACTTCACATTGCCAAATCCCGCAGTCCATATTGGGGTGTACATACAGGCTTGCAGTTTCACGTTTGGGATTGCCCTGAACCAAACGGTCTGGGCGAGGGAAGTCTATGCTGTGTTTGGCTTGCGCTAAACCCTGACCGGCAATATATACATCTGACATGATTCATCCTGAAAATAGTGCTTTGCTATCAAAGCAAACGATTTGCGACATTAAAACACAAATAAAAAAGGCCTCAAGAGCTCGAGGCTTTTTTTATGAGTGCTAACGCTGAATGTTCTATTAATAGCTTTCAGGCACAGCACTTAAGAATTCACGGCGTTCTTCTTTATTGGTTTTAAAGTCACCGACAAAAGAAACGGTACGTGTTGTAGACTCTTGTTTACCTACACCACGCATCATCATGCACATGTGAGCTGAATCAATCACCACAGCAACACCACGTGCACCAGTCACTTCAGCCACAGCTTCAGCGATCTGCTGAGTGAGGTTTTCCTGAATTTGTAAGCGACGGGCAAACATTTCTGTAATACGTGCAAATTTTGATAAACCTAAAACATTGCCTTCTGGGAGATAAGCAATATGTACGCGACCATAAAAAGGTAATAAATGGTGCTCACACAAAGAATAGAATTCGATATTCTTAACTAAGACCATTTCACGGTTATCTGATGGGAAAACCGCATTGTTGGTCACTTCTTCAAGTGTCTGGCTATAACCAGAAGTAAGATATGAAAAAGCTTTAGCAGCACGCATAGGCGTATCTTTAAGACCCGGGCGATTCAGATCTTCACCAACGGCAGTTAGGATATTTGCGTAGGATTGCTGCATAGACATAAGACGTGTTCACTTACACTGAGAGATTGAACAAGGACGGCATTGTAGCAGAAAACTATTACAATGCCTTCTTTTGGAGTTAAATCCGATTATTGTTTAAACTGTGGGTTCTTTTCTGCACGTTTAAGCAGAACCAGTACAGCACCTGTGCCGCCTTGTTTTTCTGGGGCGCTCACAAATGCCAATACATCACGATGTTGACGTAACCAACTATTTACATAAGTTTTTAAAATTGCTTCTGGACCTTTGCCATGCACAATTTTAATGACGTTTTGATTGTCATCTTTCGCCATTTGAATAATTTGCAGCACGGCAGAACGGGCTTCTTCAACAGTGCAACCGTGTAAGTCGACAGCTTCAAACCAACGTAGATTACCAGCTTTTAAATCTTCAAAAACTTTATGTTGTAAGGTTGCAATGCGATAGCTTAAAGCAGCTTGACTGGCAACAGGGTTGAGCATCGCTTGCGTATCAGAAAGTAATGCATCATCTGTTTCCATAGGACCAATTGCAGCAGCACGTTTAGCCAACGTTTGCGCATCAGGTTTTTTACGACCCACTTTTTCCATTTTTGCAGTATTTCCTGCATTCATTTTTTGAACACCTTGCATTTGCTTTTGGAAAAGCGCGAAGTCTTCTTCCTGCTCTTGTTCAACAGTCTTTGGCGTTGGCTCAGGCTGTTTAGCAATCGTAGAGGAATGTGGATTCGTAATTTGCTTTTTAAAAGATTTCAGTAGGTTGTACTGATCTTTTGAAAGCGAAGAATCGTGTTTGCTCATAATGAAAAAACGGGAAATATACAAAAATTTAGAGCAATTATAGCCTTAAATGGCACTGATTTGAACTGGAAAGACTTTATATCAAGAAGATCTCTTAATTCATTACAAGTCCTATTTGGGCTTCAAAGTTGAATTAATTAATTTAATAACTTTTTTATTTTTATATTGTTCTGCAAGAGCTAATGCTGATTGTTCTTCATTAAATTTAGAAAGACACACGATTTCGGTTGAAGCGCCTTTTTCAAGTAAATAAGAAATTATCTGATATTGATTTAGGCGAATAGCTTTACCTAATGGGGAGCATCTAGTGAAATAATATGTTTGTGGTTCAACTTCATCTACTACAAGTTCATTTATTTTTCTCAGCTTCATTTTTTTGATGAAAGAAATATCTGTGTGCTCGATTGCCGCCATAATTAAGGTGGTATCATAAAATTCATTGTTTTCACCTAAATTTAAATATTCAAGATACAAATTTTTGGCTTTTTCATAATTATCAATATCATTTTTCTGTGTCAGGTTCTTTATCGCATTTTGGAAAAAATCATTCATATCATCAAAATCATTTATTGCTGCATGGAACATGAATAGATTTATTAAATATGGCTCATCAGCTAAATTCTTTTTCAATAAATGAGGGTTATCTTTATAAAAAATCTGTTCAAAATGATATAATTTTTCCATGGAAAAAGGGTGCGATTTAATATTGATTGGTTTTGATAAAGAATTTTTATGTTCTTTAGAAATAGAAAAATAGGTTGAATTTTCAATATTGAACCGTACCGGGTTTGTCGGAGACTCAGTATTCTGAGAGAATGTTCCGATGACCAAATTAAAATATACCCCTGAAATCAGAGAAAGAGCGGTTCAATTATTGATTGAATCTGAAAAAGACTATC
>NZ_VOYQ01000029.1:0-42199 GCF_013420195.1 Acinetobacter sp. YH01024 | reverse complement strand
TGGAGCGACAATTGATGTAATTCGAGAATACATCCAAAACCAAGAGAGACCCGACTGAAAAGGCGTGCTATCCATCTCCATCTAAATCACAGATTATAGATGGAGAATTCCGCACATTTAGTTAAAACGAGAACAATGATGACGCAAATAATACCGTCGGACACTGCATTGACACATTTACCGCCTTGGCAACTGCGTGGCGATGCTTTTATTTTGAATTATTGGATCTCTCCGAGTTTTATCCAACAAGCGCAGATGTTCCGTTTAGCGACATCGCCTTTAGGTCGTGTGGTTCAGGTGTTATTGGTCCGATACCATGATTCACCTGTGGGCCCTTATGACGAATTGCTAATTTTAGATCACCCTTTATGGAGTAAGAAAAGGTTAAGTTCGATTCCTAAGATTTATGTTTCGACAGATATCTCTGTCATTCATGGTCAAAAACTCTGGGGTATTCCTAAAGAGTTGGCAAAGTTTGAATGGCAACAACATGACAATGAAGTGGTCTGTACTATAGAAGTTGAACAACACAAAATGCAGATCCGTTTAAAAAAATCACGTTCACAGCGTTCTTTCTATATTAATAGTCATCATATCCCTGCAGCGATGTTGCAAATCAGACAAGCGTGGGAAGGTAAGCGTTATCAATTTTCACCGAAGTTTCGTGGACGGCTCTCTAAACTGAAACAGGTAGAATGGCACAACACACAGGACATTTTTCCAAATTTTTCTGAAGCACGATTATTGCAAAGCTTTTATATCCCAGAATTTAGCCTCGTTTTTCCTGCTGCAAAAATCCAAGATAAATAACCCAATAAATAAAAACCCAGTGTTTCACGTGAAACACTGGGTTTACTTTATATAAAGGAATGATTAGCTACGTTTATCCCAAAATTTACGGAACTTCGTACTGATCTCGATCACGTATTTTTTAGCTCGGTGCGAAACCGGGGTTAAGTTAATAAAGCCATGGGTTTGATCGGTATATTCTTGATAAAACACTTTCACCCCTTGCTGACGGAGTTTATGCGAATAAATTTCACCTTCGTCATGTAAAACGTCATGCCCTGCTGTCACGATATACGCGGGTGCGATACCTGCCAATTTTCCATAGGTTGGTGAAATTAATGGATCATCTAAGGCCACTGCATGTTGTTCTGCATATAAAGCCGTTACGACATCAATATCTTTTTCAGTCAGAACTAGACCATCTTTATAAGCATAGAAAGATGGGTGGCGACTCTTGAAATCCACTACTGGGTAAATTAATAGTTGAGCTTGCGGGGCAAAAACTTTTTGAGCACTGCGCTGTGCAACCGCAGTAGCAATATTGCCGCCTGCACTATCCCCTGCCACCGCAATTCGATTTTTTAGAATTTTAAACTGACGACTATTTTGATAAGTCCAAGCCAATGCATCTTCACAACTTTGCATTAATTGAGCTGGGCTGGCTTCTGGTGTTAAAGGATAATCAATACTTAAAACTTGTGTTTTGGCATGCACAGCCAATAAACGACAAACTTCATCATGCGTGTCTAAACCACCCACCACAAAACCACCACCATGATAAAACACGATCATCGGTAATTTTTTATTTGGAGCAGGATGATAATGACGCGCAAACAGCGTTGCACTTTGTAAAGGTAGACGTATATCTTGCACTTGTTTCACAAAGGTCGGCTTGGTCTTGATCGACTCCATCTGTAAATCAAATAATTTACGAGACTTCACATAGTCTTCGGTCACAAAGCCTGACTTACCTTGCTTGAGTTGAGCCGCCATCATGCATTTCACCAGCGGATCTAATTCTGGAAAAATAAACGGATAATCGAGACGTTTTGCGAGGCTTTCTTTGGCAAAGTTAGGAAGACGATCAAGTAACCGAGCAGCCGTACCTTGGCCTTTATCTTTCATATTTTTAAGTGATTCATTCAATGCAAACATGCTCTATCCTTCGAATTATGCTCTTCATACTTTCTACATGATCTAGGTCAAATGTGACCATATTCACATATAAGTCTCAACATCGACATACATAGTACAGACCTAGTTAAGCTAATCTTCTTTTATAGAGTTGTCATTGACAATTTACCCAAGTTTTATGGGTTGATTATGCTAACCCATTCTCGATAAAGGATACTCACCATGGCTAAAAAGATCATCCTTCTGTCTTTTGCGACTGCTTTTTTGGCTGTAGGCTGCGTAGCATTCCCTGAAGATGGTTACTACGATGGACGTTATGACCGCCGTTATGATAATAATGATCGACGCTATGACAATCGTTATGATCGCCGTTATGACAGTCGTTATGAACAAGACCGCCGTACATGGGAACGTCAGCAACAACAACGTAATCGTTTAGAGCTCGAACGTAGAAAGCAGCAACTTGACCAGCGTAACTGGGAACAGAATCGTAAAAATCAACAAGAGTGGGATCGTCGTAAAAACGAACTCGAACGTCAACGTCTAGAACAACAGCGTAAATACTCTGAAGCTGAACGTCGTAAACGTGCTGAACAAGATCGTCAAAAAGTCAGCAAAGAGCGTCAGCGTTTAGAAGAACAACGCCGTAAAGCCAGTCAAGATCGTAGAAAACAAACTGAGCAAGAGCGCAAAAAGAATATTCAAGATTTAAGAAAGGTATCAGATCAACAACGTAAAGCGGCTGAAGAACGTCGTCGCGCATGGGAAAATCGCCGTTAATTGATGTTTTTGCAGATTAGTTAAAAGTAAAAAGCTCATCTACATGATGGGCTTTTTTTTTGCTCGCTAAAAATAGAAAAGGTAATAAAAAAGCAATAGAAATGAAAATAGACAGAAGAGGCATCCTATCTTCTGTCTATTCTTGACAGCCTGTTGTTACAGGTCAGAAATCATTAAACAATCTTATTGCTGAACTGTAGGTTGTGGTGCAGGTGCAGATTGAACTTCAGCACCTTGCGCTGATGGATCTGCTTGAACCACAGCACCCGATTGTTCTGTCGTAACAGATGCTTCAGTTGCAGATGTTACTTGTGCAGTTTCTGGAGATTCTACAGTTTCTTGAGAAGTACAACCTACCGCAGCTAAACCAAAACCTAAAACTGCGACAGTGAATAAACCAATTTTTTTCATCTTCATTATTTCCTTCATTGAATCATTAAAAGCAAAGCTCAACTTTGCCCGAGTCATAATGGAAAATAATTCTGTGAAGTTCCCACCTTCTAAGTTGTACTTTGTACGAGGCACGGTACAGCTTATGAAATGTTTTATTAATCAGGCAATTTTCTTTTATTTTTAGACTTTACATCATTTATTTAACTCAAGTCCTTTGTTTTTTATTAATAAAATAAATATAAATCGTTTTGAATAAGACCTAATTTCAGATTTTTAATACAACAAAGTCCAACAAAACTTGCAGCTCAGTTACTTAAGTGGCTGTTTTTATAAATTTCATGCAAAAAAAAGCCTGCTTATGAGAGAAGCAGGCCATGAAAAACACATTTGAAATAAATTAAGAAACTACAGCGATAGAATCTGAAACAAAGAATACTGTGCTGATCATTTTTTGTGAAATATTTAATAAAACTGATACTAAGAGTTTTTATGTATAAATATTAACCAGCATTTTTGAGGCAAAAAAAATGCTGATTCTTGGGAAATCAGCATGGAAAAGTGTTTCTAAAATCTAGAGGTAGTCACCATATCCCTCTCTCCAGTGGATATGGTCACTTCCGATAGATAAATTATGCAAATTTTCAGGTACAAAGAGAAACCGTTAAAATTTATGATAAAAATCTATAAATCCGATCAAAACATGATTATACATTCAAATCAATAATTTATATTTTTACAGAATATAATTTTGCAGTCGATATTTGGCTGAAAAACCGTTTTTTTGAATAAAAAACTGCATTTAATCGCTGACTTCGCTTGAATTTTTATCCCCCGCCCCGATTTCTTCTATTAATCATGAATTCAAAACGCATGGCAGTTGCGCATCGATGTCGTTTGAACGCACAGCTATAAGGACTGAACATGTTTAAGAACCCATTTAAACGGAGTAAATCAATGGCGACTGAGCAAAACCAAGACGCTCAAGATCTTCAACAAGAGCAAGCAGAACAGCAAACTCAAGCTGAAAACGAGCAAGCTGAAGTTTCAGTTGAAGATTTACAAGCACAAATCACCAATTTAGAAGAAAGCTTAAAACTTGAAAAAGCACGTACTGCAAATGCCGTATATGAAGCGCAAAAAAGTGTAGAGCGTATTCAACGCGAATCTGAAAAACATAAAGATACTGTGCTGGAAAAATTTGCAAAACAATTGCTTGAGTCAGTTGATAACCTTGAACGCGCGATTGCTGCGGCAGGTGATGAAAAATCAGGTTTATCTGAAGGTGTAGAACTTACACTGAAATCATTGCTCAGCACTTTAGAAAAATTTGGTGTGGTTGCTGTGGATACTGCAAATGGTTTCAATGCAGATCTTCACCAAGCTGTGGGCATCGATCCAAATGCCAAATCGAATGAAATCGGGACAGTATTGCAAAAAGGCTATAGCTTAAACGGTCGTCTATTACGTCCAGCTATGGTTATGGTTGGTGCATAAACCCAAATTTTCTGAGACGAATTAAAAATTTTAACCAATATTACTTGAAAATTTTTGATTGGCTCTCATATCGGATAACAAGTAAATCCCTTTTTATTTCCCTTTGAGAAAGGGAAGAGTTTGGGAATAAAAGAATTTTAGAGGAAACATCCAAATGGCGAAAATCATTGGTATTGACTTAGGTACTACAAACTCTTGCGTAGCAGTACTTGAAGGCGACAAAGTAAAAGTAATCGACAACGCTGAAGGCGCTCGTACAACTCCATCTATTATTGCGTATAAAGATGGCGAGATCCTTGTCGGTCAATCTGCTAAACGTCAAGCAGTGACTAACCCTAAAAACACTTTATTTGCAATCAAACGTTTGATCGGTCGTAAGTACCAAGACCAAGCTGTGCAAAAAGATATCGGTCTTGTACCTTACAAAATCATCAAAGCTGACAATGGCGATGCTTGGGTTGATGTAAACGACAAGAAACTTGCACCACAACAAATCTCTGCTGAAATCTTGAAAAAGATGAAAAAAACAGCTGAAGACTACCTTGGTGAAACAGTAACTGAAGCGGTAATTACTGTTCCTGCGTACTTTAACGATGCTCAACGTCAAGCGACTAAAGATGCAGGTAAAATTGCTGGTTTAGATGTTAAACGTATCATCAACGAACCAACGGCTGCTGCACTTGCGTTCGGTATGGACAAAAAAGAAGGTGACCGTAAAGTTGCGGTTTACGACTTAGGTGGTGGTACTTTCGACGTATCAATCATTGAAATCGCTGACCTTGATGGCGACCAACAAATCGAAGTATTGTCTACAAACGGTGATACATTCCTTGGTGGTGAAGACTTCGATAATGCATTAATTGAATACTTGGTTGAAGAGTTCAAGAAAGAACAAAGCGTAAACTTGAAACAAGATCCGCTTGCACTTCAACGTTTAAAAGAAGCTGCTGAAAAAGCAAAAATCGAGCTTTCTTCTTCGAATGCAACAGAAATCAACCTTCCATACATCACAGCAGATGCGACTGGTCCTAAACACTTAGTGATCAACGTGACTCGCTCTAAACTTGAAGGTTTAGTTGCTGAATTGGTTGCTCGTACGATTGAGCCATGTAAGATTGCACTTAAAGATGCAGGTCTTTCAACCTCTGACATCTCTGACGTAATCTTGGTGGGTGGTCAGTCTCGTATGCCACTTGTACAACAAAAAGTACAAGAGTTCTTCGGCCGTGAGCCACGTAAAGACGTGAACCCAGATGAAGCTGTAGCGATGGGTGCTGCGATTCAAGGTGCAGTACTTTCAGGTGATAAAACTGACGTACTTCTTCTTGACGTAACTCCGCTTACACTTGGTATTGAAACAATGGGTGGCGTGTTAACAGCGATCATTGAGAAAAACACGACGATTCCTGCGAAGAAATCTCAAGTGTTCTCAACTGCTGCAGACAACCAACCAGCTGTAGACATTTCAGTTTACCAAGGTGAACGTAAAATGGCTCAACAAAACAAATTGTTGGGTAACTTCCAATTGGGCGATATTCCACCTGCTCCACGTGGTGTACCACAAATTGAAGTATCATTTGACATCAACGCTGATGGTATCTTGAAAGTATCTGCAAAAGATAAGAGCACAGGTAAAGAGCAATCAATTCAAATTAAAGCTAACTCTGGTTTGAGCGATGCTGAAATTGAAGCGATGATCAAAGATGCTGAAGCGAATGCTGAAGAAGATCGTAAATTTGAAGAATTAGCGAAAGCACGTAACGAAGCTGATGCACTTGTTTCTTCTGCTCAAAAAGCAGTAAAAGATCTTGGCGAACAGGTAACTGCTGATGAGAAATCTGCAATCGATGCTGCTGTAGCTGAGCTCGAAGCAGCAACTAAAGAAAACGATGTAGATGCAATCAAAGCGAAAACTGAAGCACTTCAAAACATCATTATGCCGATCACTCAACGTGCTTATGAAGCTGCACAAGGTCAAGGCGGTGCTGAAGGTTTTGATCCTAACGCTTTCCAAGGCGCTGAAGGTCAAGCTCAAAAAGCAGATGACGGCGTTGTAGATGCTGAGTTCACTGAAGTGAAAGATGACAAAAAATAATTTGTCGCTTTAACTGAGTCTTTCAAAGCTCAAAAAGACCGCGCGAAAGCGCGGTTTTTTTTGTGGATGATTTTATCTGCATCAGGCAATATTCAAATAACACGCAAACGTTCAAACAGCCACATTCTTCTCGACTCACTATCAATCTAAACTTAGATTTGCATAGCGCTAAATTTCAGTTAAATTAATGCAAAATAATCAAGTTTTGCGACGCTATGCGTTTGATTTTAATTATTGTTGTCATCGTTTTGAGTACTTGGTGGATCTATCAAACCAAGCAGCATCCTCAACTGAAATTTAATTCAATTTCAGATCGACTTTTACACCCTCTCGATACCCGACTGCGTTATCGGGTTGCTGATGTAGATCCGCGTTTTGGATTAAGCCAGCAACAAGTCATTCAACTTAGCCAAGAAGCCGCAGAGATATGGCATAAAGGGACACTCAAACCGTTATTTATCTATGACCCAAATGCACAACTGGCGATCCATCTAATTTATGATGATCGCCAAGAACAATACAATGCCTATAAGCAAGTCCAAAAGACCTTAGCCGCAGATAAAGCCCGTAATGATTTATATGCCGAGAACTTAGCAAATTCGAGAAAAGGTCTGGAGATGAATGAGCAACAGCTCCGATCAAAACAAGCCATGATTCGTGCGGAAATCGCACAGCTGTCGCAAGAACGTATGAATTGGAGTCGAATAGAGCATGCACAAGGCCCCAATATGCAACGCGTTGAAAGAGAACTTGAGCAAGTTAAAGCACAAGCGATGCAATTAGACCAAGAAATAGATCGATTTAATCAGCAAAATGATCAATTTAACCAACAAGTCTTAAGCTATAACCAGCAAATCGATCAATATAATGCAGGCGTGATACAAGCCAGTCAGCGCTTTCCTGCTCGAGAGTTTCATAAAGGTGTCTTTATGGGCGATCAGATTCAGATTTATCAATTTGATGCCGAAGATGATTTACGCCTTACCCTTGCCCACGAACTCGGACATGCTCTCGGCTTATCTCACCATAATGACCCTACTGCATTAATGTACCCAATCTTGGGCGCGCAACAATTAGAAAACTTTAAACTGATGCCAGCAGACCAAAGCTTACTGTATTATCGCTAGTGTGCCCTGATCATAAAAAACCATACAATTTATAAGGATATTGCAGGATTCACCAACAAAAATCAGCATTTCATGTTATTGTTGATATGCAATAATTTCCTTATATCAATGACATCTTCCGTGGAGAGCAATGTGAGTTACTACCATATCTTAATTGAAGTGAATGACCACATCAGCACGATTGAACAAACCCGTGATATTGAACTTTTTGATATTACCGAAATTCAACCTTATCTCCATGCAGTACTTTTACCATTTTTTAATGAGCAACTCATCGAACTCGAAGACGAAAATCTTGAGTTTAAAGATGTCTTGCATTTACAAGTCAAACAAACCCTATTGCCGATCCGTGACCTCATCGAAGAAGAACAACGCCTGCTTCCGAGTGATACCGATATCACCATTACGGCTTATGAAATTTTTAATAATTATCAATTGAGTCAAGACGTGACCACAGTGATTTTAGATCTGTTAGAAGCGCTAAAATTTGAAGCCTAATATCGATTTTAAACATTATAAAAGCCCTCAAAATGAGGGCTTTTTTATGGCTCAATTCATCATCGTGATTAGATCGAGAATGAAGATCCACATCCACACGTGGTTGTCGCATTCGGGTTTTGTACCACAAAACGAGAACCTTCAAGACCTTCAATATAATCGACTGTTGAACCAACTAAATATTGATAACTAAGTGAATCAACCAACATTTTCACGTCTTCATTGATAAATTCAGCATCATCTTCGTTTTGGCTTTCTGCAAAATTAAATCCATATGAGAAACCTGAACAACCACCACCAGTCACATATACACGTAACATGAGGTCTTGATTACCTTCACTGTCACGCAATTGGCGTACTTTATTGGCAGCATTGTCAGTCAGCACAAGTGCTTGAGCATTCATGATGGATTCCTCTGAGTCATTGGGGTGTCTTTAAAAAGAAAAGACCATATTTCAAGTATAACATACTCAATATATGGTCAGTCTTCACAGTTTAAAGTTAAATCAGAGTATTTTTCTCAAGATTCATTTAAAACTTATTTATAGTTTTCTTCCTGTAATGCGCATTCGAAGTTTTTCGGGTCTTGTTTACAGCGGAATTGCCATAATAATTTCATCATTCGCTTGTCGTAGATACCACGTTTAGTCAAATCAATACGCGCTTCACGCATCATTTTTTGATAACCAGCTTTGTCTGCAGTGGGAACATCCATCCAATATTTAGCTGGAATTTCTGACTTCATTTTGCCTAAAATCGTGAATGCACGAGGTAATTGTGTTTTGACCCAATCACGTGATTTTTGCCCATAACCTGCTGGGAATTTATCTGGGCGAATAATGATATTTCCCGTGACTTGTAAAATTGGATAATTGACGATTGCGCCTTTGCTGCCTAAACCTTTGTGTAATTCTAATGGTTTGAACACAGCTGCAGGAGCACCAATAATATCCACCTGACCATTGTTAAATTTAGCGCCAAAATTGGTTACATCGGCACTGACCGCTTGAGCCCCGACCTGCTGCACCATAATTTTCTGCGCTTCATCATAATCAAGCACCGCAATTTTTTTACCTGCTGCTTTAGCGACAGTATTGATACTACGATCATTCACCAACAGGTAGGCATCACCAACAGGTATCACACCTGCCACTTCATATTTACTATTGACCATGCTTTTAGCAAACGTTGGACTCGCAAGGCCTTGCATAATTTTTACGGCCAATTTTAAATCTGGAATTGCACCAATGGCATCTAAAGAACCGGTAAAATTGTTGAATTGGCGGCCACGCATACCGGTGACGCTGATCCCATCACATTTCCCCGCTTTAAAGTCTTCCGCAATCACCGCTTCATTTTGACCGACGCGGAGCTCAATGTCTGCGCCCCAGTTTTTTGCCGCCAATTGGTAATCTCTCATCAGGGTAAAAACATCACCATTTTTACCAACCAAATCAAATACACACACCACTTGCTTTGCTTGAGCTACGCCATTCACCGCCATTAACGCAGCAGCAATACTCAATGCCTTTGTCCATTGTTTCATACTGACTTTCCTTGTTTTTTACTGTTTTTGTTTTAACCATTTTTTGATTTTTGGGTCATGCGGAGTATGACTAAATATACTCACAGCCCTCGATTTCAATTTAGATTACCTGAATATTTTGCTGACTCAATGGCGAAAATGACCTATGCATTTGCGAAAAAAAGCCCGGATAAATCCAGGCTTTTTTCTTTAAATATCAGTTTATTCGCCGCTAAGTGAACATTCAAAATTGGCTTTATCGACAGAACAACGTGCCTTTTTCAATACTGACATCATGCCCGCATCATAAATGCCACGTTTCGTCATATCCATACGACCTTCACGCAATAATTTTTGATATTTGGTTTTATCTTCTGCACTTAAGTTAAGTTTATATTTCGCAGGAATACCCGCCTCTAAACGGTTAATCATCGCAATACTCTTCGGTAAATGTTTCACAAACCAATCACGAGATTTTTGACCAAAGCCTGCTGGGAACTGATCAGGACGAATAATAAAGTCCGCGGTCACTTGTAAAACTGGGAAGTTAAACATCGCACCATTGGTACCTAAACCCTTATAAATCTCTAATGGTTTGTAGGCATACGCAGGCGCACCCACCATATCGACCTGACCATTATTAAACTTCGCCACAAAGTTAGATACATCTGAAACCACAGCTTGAGCGCCGACACGTTGCACCATAATTTTTTGTGCTTCGTCATAGCCTAATACTGCAAACTTTTTACCTGCTGCTTTTTCAATTGAGTCAATTTTTTTGTCTTTGACAAAGATGAATGCTGAACCCAGTGGAGCAATACCCGCCACTTCGTATTTCTTACCACCTAGGTTGCTGACCATTTTTGCAGCATTACGTTGGTCTAATGCAAAGGTAATCGCACGTTGCGCAATTGCATTGCTCGGTGCGCCACCAAGCGCATCAATCGAACCTGCAAATTTATTGTATTGACGAGCACGCATTGCCGTCATAAATACGCCATCACATTTACCCGCTTTAAAATCATTGTCGGCTACTGCTTCATCTTGACGCGGAATTAAGTTAATTTCAGCACCCCAGCCTTTTGCTGCAAGCGCCCATTCCTGAGCCATTTGGTATGACTCACCTGACTTACCCAGTAAGTCAAATACACAGATATCTACTTTTGCTGCCTGAGCTGAACCAGCAAAGCCAATTGCAGCAAATGTAGCCAATGATAGGAGCGTTTTTTTCATTCTATTTTCCTTTCAAATCTTTTTATGGTTCAGAGGTGTCCTTACACAACGCCGATATTAAGCAAGTTAATTTAAAAAAAATAGAGCATTTACTCCATTTATTTATGTCATTTTGGCACATTCTGTTTTTTTGTGATTAATATCACTTTTTTATTTAAGGCAAAATTATAAATATAATCATCATGTTGTATGCAAAAAAGGCTTTTTGCATTTACAGCCTTTTTATGAAACTTTACAAAGAAATACAGAAAAAAGCTTATTCACCCGCCACTGAACACTCAAAATTGGTTCGCTCAATCGTACAACGTGCTTTTTTCAGTACCGTCATCATGGTGGAGTCGTAGATTCCTTGTTTGGTTAAATCCATCCGTCCTTCACGCAAAATTTTCTGATATTTCAACTGATCATCTTTGCTGAGATTCATCTTATATTTGGCAGGAATTTCAGCTTCCATGCGTTTTACCATGGCAAAACTTTTCGGTAATTGTTTAACGAACCATTGCCGAGAGGGTTCAGCAAAACAATCTGGGAATTTATTGTTACGAATAATCAGGTCTGCCGTGACATTCACCACAGGAAAATTAACCATCGCCCCAGTAGTGCCTAAGCCTTTTGAAATTTCGAGTGGCTTAAAGGCATAAGCCGGCGCAGCCACAATTTCAACTTCGGCCTGATTAAATTTGCGAATAAAATTGGAAATTTCCGACATGACTGGCACAGCGCCGACACGGTCGACCATCTCTTTTTGCGCATAGTCATAATGCAAAATGGCAAATTTTTTACCTTCAGCTTTTTCTAAATTATTGATATTGCGATCACGGACAAAAATATAGGCTGAACCAATTTGCCCAATCCCTGCCACTTCATAACTATCTTTACCTGAATTGGTAATCAGTCGCTTACTGTTCCGCTTATCTAAGACATAGGTAATGGCTTTTTGTGCGATGGTATTGTTCGGTACACCGCCAATGGCATCAATCGAACCAGCAAATTTGTTATACGCACGTGCCCGCATCGAGGTCATATAAAATGCGTCACATTTCCCTTCTTTAAAATCTTTATCGACTTTGGATTCATCTTGATATGAAATCAGTTGAACTTGTGCTCCCCATGCCTTACTGGCCAGAGACCACTCTTCCATTAGCTTATAAGATTCCCCCGCTTTTCCAAGTAAATCGAACACACAAACCTTCTGATTGGCATAGCTTTGTGCAGACATCACACCTGAAAGAAGCGATAAAATTAAAATTCCTTTTCTCATTTCTTATATTTCCAATATGTTTTATTAATCCATTTAAAACAACAACTTGAAATATTTTTTTAATACTAAAGCCCGTTCAATATACCTAAATACGTGGAATCTGTCACATTTTTTCAGATGGTTGCGATGCTTTGTTTTTTCTTTTGCAAAGCCATCCATTAGAATAGCCCCACATTCTTCTTGTTTAGTTAGTTCCATGATTCAGTTAGACCAACTTTCCATTCGTCGCGGTGGGCGTGTTTTATTTCAAAAAGCATCTATGCAATTGCATCCAGGCTGGAAAATCGGCTTAACTGGTGTAAATGGTGCGGGTAAATCGACTCTTTTTTCTGCGCTTTTAGGTGGAATGGAATCTGATGGTGGTTCATTAACACGTCCTGCAGTATGGACCGTCGCGCATATGGCGCAAGAAATCAAAGCGTTGGATATGAAAGCGATTGATTTCGTTCTATCAGGCGATGAAGAATATTGGGATATACAACATAAACTTGAACATCCAGAACAATTAGACAATGAAGCGCTGGCACACTTATATGGCCGATTTGATGAAATCCATGGCTATACAGCTCCATCAAAAGCCTCACAACTGATGGCCGGCCTGGGTTTCTTTGAACATCAGTCCCAACTCAATGTTTCAAGCTTTTCTGGTGGTTGGCGTATGCGTTTAAACCTTGCGCGTACCCTGATGAGCCGTTCTGACCTATTATTACTCGATGAACCAACCAACCACTTAGACTTAGATGCGATTTTGTGGTTAGAAGATTGGTTAAAAGCTTATGAAGGCACACTGATCTTGATTTCACATGACCGTGATTTCTTAGATGCGGTGACTGATCATATTTTACATATCGAAAATCAAGAGCTGACGCTTTACACCGGCAACTATTCAACCTTTGAACGCACCCGTTCTGAGCGCTTGGCACAACAACAACAAGTCTATGAAAAACAACTTGAAACCCGTGCACATCTCCAAAAATTTATTGACCGTTTTAAAGCTAAAGCGACTAAAGCTAAGCAGGCGCAAAGTCGTATTAAACAATTAGAACGCATGCAGGAACTTTCTGCCGCGCATGTCGATACGCCATTTACCTTTAGTTTCCGTGAGCCAACCAAAATGAGCTCACCACTGTTACAAATGGAACATGTCGACATTGGCTATGGTGACAAACTGATTGCCACCAATGTGAATTTACAGATTACCCCAAACAGTCGTATTGGTTTACTGGGAATGAATGGTGCTGGTAAATCAACCTTAATTAAATCCTTGGTTGGTGATCTTCCCTTATTACAAGGGACACGCAAAGCCTCGGAACTGTTGAATATTGGCTATTTTGCACAGCATCAAATGGATGCTCTAGATGGCAATGCCAGCCCAATGTTGCAATTATCTCGAATCGCTGACAAAAAAATCAGTGAAGCGGCATTACGTTCATTCTTAGGTAGCTTTGGTTTTAGTGGCGAACGCATGGATACGCCAAGTGAAGGATTTTCAGGCGGTGAACGAGCACGATTGGCTTTGGCTTTGATTGTTTGGCAGCGCCCCAATGTTTTAATTCTAGATGAACCGACCAACCATTTAGACCTTGATATGCGTCATGCGCTAACTATGGCATTACAAGACTTTGAAGGCGCTGTGGTTTTGGTTTCGCATGAACGTCAATTGATTGCCAGTGTTTGTGACGAATTATTATTGGTACATCATGGGAAATGTCGCGAATTTGATGGTGACCTCGTGGCTTATGCCGATTGGCTGCGTCAAGCACGGATCGACATGATGAAAAATAGTCAACAAGCCCCGACTCCCATCAAATCTCAAGTTGAAACTAAACCGACGATTTCCAAAGTCGATAAAGAAGCGCAACGTAAAGAAGCTGCACGTCAGCGTGAATTGACCCGCCCGATTCGTAAAAACATTGAAAAAAATGAAGCGCAAATCAGCAAAATTCAGCCACGCTTAAACGAAATCGAGGAATTATTAGCAGACAGTGCTTTATATGAAGCCAGTCGTAAAGATGACTTACTCAAACTGATGAATGAGCAAACAGAATTAAAAGCCAAACTTGAATCTGTCGAAGAGCAAATGCTTGAATTAATGATGGAATTAGAAGAAATGGAAAGTAGTTTTGAGGCTTAATTTAAAAAGCAAAACCCTAGATTTGCATTATTAAGAAAACCTAACTTAAGCTCAAAAAATCAATCGCCGTGAAATTTAAATGTTCCACGGCGATTTTTTATTTATACTTCACAATAATAATCACACTATAAATCTAAAAAATATTTAAAAAATCGAATGTTCATATCCAACTGGTTATTGCATCGTTAAGGCATTTCTATTCGGAAAGAATCTAAAAATTCAGCGATCGCTTTTACCCTAACTTTGTAAATGAATTCAAAAAATATACTTCACATCAAACTCATTGCCATAGTTATCCATAAAAGCCATTTTTAAATTCAAATCTTGGTTTTAAATTCATTTTTATTTTTTAAATTCAAAATATCGAACCACCTTTTTTGTGGATAAATATTTTTAAATGATATTATCCACAATTATAAATGACTTTGATGTTGAACACTATTAAATGTGAAAATTCACAAAACTTACCCACATTTATAAGATGGATGCATTTTATCTCCACTGACTACATCAATTTAAACTTTTTATTGTTTAAGATAAGGCAGAAGGATGGACTTTTTTTGCCTTTAAAAAGCGTAATTCTTGTATTTTCCAGGTTTGATCAAAATGCCAGATTTCCTGTATTTGCTGCTGTGTTTCAGCTAAACCAATTAAAATTTTGCACTCAGTTTGGTCACGATTAAACTCATATTCTTCAAATTCTACGTCTGGTTTTTGTGGTTTCCAAACCCCATTTTTCACTGCATGTGCAATACGTTCATAGCGGATATAATTACTTTCGACACGCCCGTCTTGCTCATAAACCACCTTAAAGTGCTCATCTTCGTATTCGGCAAGAACGGTATAATTTCCGGTAAAAAATGCATTTACCCAGATGTCACGAATGTGTTCAAGTTGATTGTCCATCATATATAGACCTCTTATTTTTAGCTGCTAAGTTCAATTTGATTTGAGCTTAGCATCAGAATAAGTCAATTTTATAAAACACAAATTGGTGATTTAATATTCAATTTTATTTAAGATAGCACAAAAAAAAGCACTCCAAAGAGTGCTTTTTTGAATGATTCTGTAATCAGAATTTAGGCATCAATATCCGCATTTAACGCATTTTCTTCAATGAAAGCACGACGTGGTTCCACATCATCACCCATCAAACAAGAGAACATACGATCAGCTTCAATCGCATCCTGTACCGTTACTTGCAGCATGTTACGGTTCTCAGGATCCATTGTGGTTTCCCAAAGCTGTTCAGCATTCATCTCACCCAAACCTTTATAGCGCTGAATCATCATGCCACGGCGTGAGTCTTGTAGGATGTTTTGCCAAACCTGATGGAAGCTATTTACTGGAATTTTGCGCTCACCTTTTTGTAGGTAAGCACCTTCTTCCAATAAGGTGAACCAACTCTTCGAATTTTTGAGTAAACGTGCATATTCACCTGAACCCAATAGACCTGAATCTAACAAGTATTGGTGCGGTAAGTTATGAACATAGATGGTAATACGCGGGAAATAGGTCGCTGACTTATTGCCTTCGGTATCTTCATGCTCAAAAGTTTCTAAGCTTAATTCAGGACGTAAGCTAGGTTGAGTTTTCTCAATATTGGCACGTAGTTGCTCACCCCAAGTCTGTACATAGTCTTGGTTATTTGCGTGATCTAACTTAAAGCCTTCTACTGCCAATAAACCATCCAACACACTTGCAGGATAACGTACAGTCAGACGATGCAAGCTCTTTTGAGAGGTTTGATAATCCGCAATCACACCCGCTAAAGCCTCACCACGAATGGCTGGTGCTTCTGCACTGATGTGTAATTCAAGCTCATCAATTGCATTTGAAATCAGGTAAGTCTCAAGCGCATCATTATCTTTGATGTACTGTTCTTGCTTGCCTTTTTTCAGCTTATACAACGGTGGCTGTGCAATATAAATATATCCACGTTCCACAAGTTCTGGCATTTGACGGAAGAAGAAGGTCAACAGTAGCGTACGAATGTGCGAACCATCGACGTCAGCATCGGTCATGATGATGATTTTGTGATAACGTAGTTTGTCTGGGTTATATTCCTCACGGCCAATACCACAACCTAAAGCAGTAATCAGTGTTCCCACTTCTTGTGAAGAAATCATCTTGTCAAAACGTGCACGTTCCACGTTGAGGATTTTACCTTTCAGCGGCAAAATCGCTTGCATCTTACGGTTACGGCCCTGTTTTGCAGAACCGCCCGCAGAGTCACCTTCGACTAAGTAAAGTTCAGACAATGCAGGATCTTTTTCCTGACAATCGGCCAATTTACCTGGCAGGCCTGCAATATCAAGCGCACTCTTACGACGAGTCATTTCACGTGCTTTACGCGCTGCATCACGCGCACGTGCTGCATCAATAATTTTGCCTGCAATCGATTTAGCAGCTTGTGGATTCTCTAAAAGATATTCAGAGAACGATTTATTCATGGCTTGTTCAACCGCAGTTTTCACTTCGCTCGACACCAATTTTTCTTTGGTTTGCGAAGAGAATTTTGGATCAGGCACTTTCACCGAAACAATCGCAGTTAAACCTTCACGTGCATCATCACCAGAAACCGCCACTTTCTCTTTTTTGAGTAAGTTTTCGTTTTCCATGTAGCTGTTTAAGCCACGGGTTAATGCAGCACGGAAACCCGCTAAATGCGTGCCACCATCTTTTTGTGGAATGTTGTTGGTAAAGCAACGAACATTTTCCTGATAAGAATCATTCCACTGCAATGCAACTTCTACACCAATGCCATTATCCGCTTGTGTGGTGAAATGGAAGATCTCGTTCAGATGGGTTTTGCCTTGGTTGATATATTTCACAAACTCAGACAAACCACCTTCATAGTCATAAATGTGCTCTAAATTGATACGTTCATCACGTAGAACAATCCGTACACCTGCATTCAGGAACGATAATTCACGTAAACGACGTGCCAAAATATCGACATTAAAAATCGTTTGACTAAAGGTTTCAGCACTTGGCCAGAAACGTACACGTGTACCTGTACGATCTGTCTCACCTACCACTTTTAGTGGATACACGGCATCACCGTGTTTATATTCTTGCTGGTGAATTTGACCCGCACGATGAATGGTTAATTCGAGCTTGCTTGAAAGCGCATTCACCACGGATACACCTACACCGTGTAGACCGCCTGAAACTTTATAGCTGTTATCGTCAAATTTACCGCCCGCATGCAGAATCGTCAAAATCACTTCTGCTGCAGAAACACCTTCTTCTGGGTGAATGTCGGTAGGAATACCACGGCCATTATCCGATACGCTTACAGATTCATCTTCATGAATGGTTACATTGATCTCGTCACAATGACCTGCCAACGCTTCATCAATTGAGTTATCGACAACTTCAAACACCATGTGGTGTAGGCCAGTACCATCGTCAGTATCACCAATATACATGCCCGGACGCTTACGTACAGCGTCTAGACCACGTAATACTTTGATGCTAGAGGAATCATAAGCTTTTTCTATGGTTTGTTCTGTTTGAGAAGCAGCTTGATCTTCTGAACTCATGGTTTCTCCCTAGTGAAAAATAGGTCTATCCAAAGGTGGTATTTCATTGCACAACAGCCTGCACCGTACCATTTTCAACTTTGAATAATTGATAAGAAATAGATAAATCATGTAAGTGTTTTTGCACTGAATCATGGTCTAAAGTGGTAATAAAAACTTGACTACCAAGATGGCTTAAACGCTCAATTAAACGCTGTTGTGCGGTTAAATCTAATTCTGCTGTCAGATCATCTAATAATACCACAGTTTCCTTATTACAAGCATGTAGCATTGCAATCTGTGACAGTTTTAACGCCATGATCAATAACTTTTTTTGCCCACGAGAGAGCACAACATCTGCATCCCCCATAGCGGTTTTTAACCTTAAATCTGCACGGTGCGGACCATACTCGGTATAGCCACGTTCGCAGTCTTTAAAGTGCTGATTGGTCAGATCATTCAGCAGTCCTGTTTCAGCATGAAAGCCTGCACTATATTCCAATGTCACTGTTAAATGAGGCAATAAGGCTTTAAGATCTTGTTGGAAATATCGAGTCCACTGTTCCACCACATTACTGCGCAGACTATGTAATATCTCACCATAATCGCTGAGCATTTTGTTCCACGGTTCTAAGTCAGAAAGACTCAAATGACGTCGTGATTTCAGCAAACTATTCCGCTGTTTTAATGCCCGTGCATAATATTGCCATGCATGGTAAAACTCCGGTTCCACGTGGAACATCAACCAATCTAAAAGTTGACGTCGTGGCTTCGCACCATGATCAATAATATCGGTACTTTGTGGATCGATGAGTTGTAGCGGTAAAATCTTGGCCAACTGCCCTTGTGTCCCCACAAGGTCGCCATTAACTTTAATCACTTGCTCACCCGACTGCATTTTTTGCATACCAATGCGGTCTGTTGCAGACTGCGCAAAGACGACAGCGTCAGGGCTATTATTTTGAATATAGTTTTTCGGAATATGGGTTCGAAAAGAACGTCCAGTTGCCAGCAAATGTACTGCTTCTAATACAGAAGTTTTACCTGAACCATTTTGCCCATAAAAGACATTAAACGGCTGCAACCCAGAGAGTGCAACCGTCTTTAAATTTCGAACACGTTCTACATGTAAACGCGTGATATGCATAATAATTGAGACGTCAGTCCGAATTAAACACGCATTGGCATCACAACATAGGTTTGATCTTGTTGTTGTGGATCTTGTACCAATACAGACTGGTTGGCTTCTGTCATGGTCATTGCAACATCATCACCATCCAATACATTCAGAACTTCCAATAAGTATTGTGCATTGAATGACATTTCCATCGGTGCATCAGCATATTGAATCGCGAGATCTTCGATAGCTTCATCCTGCTCAGGGTTATTGGCACGCAGTTGTAAAGTATCCGCATCAAACTTCAAGAATACGCCGCGCAATTTTTCATTACTTAAAATCGCTACACGTTGCAGTGATTGTTTAAATACATCATGTGCAATGCGCACGTTTTTATCGCCACCACGTGGAATCACACGGCGGTAGTCTGGGAATTTACCATCGATCAATTTTGTGGTGAAACGTACGGTTATATCACCCTGCTCTTTATCACGGCTGGCAATGGTAATCGTTACATTTAATAATTCACGACCAATCAACAACGATAATTGCTCGTCTTCAACACTCAATAGACGCTGCAATTCACCTACGGCTTTACGTGGAACAATCGCTTGCATTGCTTGTGTCGCATTCGAGCTTGCAGCTGTTTCACACATTGCTAAACGATGACCATCGGTCGTTACTGCACGCAATTGATTTTCATCAATTTCAAGCAAAGTACCTGTCAAATAGAAACGCACATCTTGAACCGCCATGGCAAAAGATGTTTTCTCAAATAAACGCTTTAACTCACGCTGAGTCACACCGACTTGAGTGCCTTGAGTATTTTCAGTGGTTAATAATGGATAGTCTTCTGCAGGCAAAGTACCCAATACAAAACGACTGTTTCCAGATTTTAAAATACAACGTTGATCTTCAGTAATTTGCAAATCAATCAATGCCGCTGACGGTAATGATTTACAGATATCCATCAATTTACGTGCAGGAACAGTCGTCACCCCTGCTTGTAAACATGCACCTTCAGTAAGTGGTGTGCTTGCAACCAGTTCCACTTCAAGATCTGAACCAGTAATGGTCAAAGCTTGCTCTGTTACTTGTACTTTTACATTGGATAAAATATTTAAGGTATGGCGACGCTCAACCGCTCCTACGACATGTGATAGAACATTCAGTAAGCTTTCTTTCGCGATTTTTAAACGCACGATACATTCCTCTAAAAACTGAAGACAGACAAAATAAATTAATTTTTTAGCAGTGTACTATGCGGCAGAACATACCGCATTGCAAGAACAGAATTTGAACGAAAAGACTTAACTTTGCAGCAGACGTTGCAAGTTTTTATAGTCCTCATTGAAGATTGGATCTTCTTCACGCAGGCTTTGTACTTTTTCACAGGCATGCATCACAGTACTGTGGTCACGATTACCAAAAGCCATACCAATTTCAGGGAAACTATCCCCTGTTAGCTCACGTGCTAGCCCCATAGCCAACTGACGTGGACGTGCATAAATACGTGTACGTTTTGGGCCAACCAATTCTTTCAGCGGAATACGAAAATATTCACTCACCACACGCTGAATATTTTCAGTACTAATGGTACGTGCACGAATCGCCAACACATCTTTTAATGATTCACGCACCACATCAAGGTCGATAGCGGTACCTTTAAAACGAGAAATGGCTACAACTTTATTCAGCGCACCTTCTAGTTCACGAACATTGGCAACCACTTGTTGAGCAATAAACAGCGCACAATTACGTGGAAGTTCCACGCCATTGCTTTCCGCTTTTTTCAGTAAAATTTCAATACGGGTTTCAATATCTGGTGGTTCAACACCCACCGATAAGCCCCACGAAAAACGTGAAACTAAACGTGGATCTAGCTCAGTCAGTTCTTTTGGATAACGATCTGAGGTTAAAATGATTTGCTTAGATTCATCTAATAACGCGTTGAAGGTATAGAAAAACTCAACCAAGCTGGCCTCTTTACCCGCCAACAAATGAATATCATCCACCAATAACAAATCTAGCGAACGACAATTTTTCTTAAATTCTTCAACCTTACCTTGCTGTAACGAGCTCACAAAGTCTTGTACAAAACTTTCAGCCGTCATGTACATCACACGTGCATTCGGCTTCGCTTGTAATAATGCATTACCTACAGCTTGCATCAAATGGGTTTTACCTAAACCAGTCGGTCCATACAAAAATAAGGGGTTATGCTGTGAAGCACCGGGCTGCGTCAAGACTTTACGACAGGTTTCTGCCGCCATCTGATTGGAACGGCCTTCAACAAACAAGGAAAAGGTAAATAATGGGTTAAGCTGACGCTTACGGTTATTTTTTGAAGACGTCTCTTCTTTTTCTTTTTTAGGACGAGTCGGTGCCGACACTTGTGGCGTTGACTCTAATGCTGCGGTGGTTGTTGCTGGTTGCTCAGCTGCAGATAAAATTGCACCAGGCCGTGAATCAACCAAAATCTCGACTTTACGTACCCGACCTTCAGACAACTGTTCCGCTAAAATAGAGATCAGTTCTAAATGGTGCTCTTGAATATAGCGTGTCCAATACGGATTCGGTGCATAGAGTTTTAAAGTATCACCTGCATCTTCTGCCACTAGTGGGCGTATCCACATTGTATAGACATTTCCTGAAAGCTCTTGTCGCAAGCGAGTTAAGCAGTCTGTCCAAAGCATGTGAAACCCCTATTTCAGTCCATTGTACGAAAAAAATAATTCAACCCCGCCTAAGCGGGCAGCCATTCTAACCATCTTATCCACATCTGTCATGAACAAATCAGTCGAAATCGATCAAAAAAACGCAAATTGAGTTTAAATTTAAATTTAAATCACGTGTGGATAAGTTTATCCTCAAGCTGTGGATAAATTGTAGCACAAAGTTATCCACAAACTATCAAAATTATAAAAACATCGTTATCCACAATTTAATTATTTGTTTTTTAAATCTAAAAATGCGTTTTCCACAGAAAATATCAACACTAATAGTAATAAATTTAAATTTTAAAATTTGAATTTATTTATAAGATCGACCCATTCTGGGGATAACTTGATGGTTGGTTTAAATTCAAATTTAAATTCATAAAAACCAATTCACAAATTTGGGATTGTGGATAAATCTGTGAGTAAACTTGAAGATAACTTAAATAATTAACATATACAATGATTTAGTTTGTGAGTATTTTAATTTAAACCTTTATAACTGATTTCTAATCCTTATATTATCTTGATATATCACAGCCTAGATTTTGAAAGAAAGCGTGTTTTTCATTGACAGCTCAAGCAATGAGCACTAAAATCGCGAACCTTTACTGAAAGATCATTTTTGGAGTTTCGATATGAAACGTACTTTCCAACCTTCTGAGTTGAAACGTAAACGCGTTCATGGTTTCCGTGCTCGCATGGCTACTAAAGCTGGCCGTCAAGTATTAGCGCGTCGTCGTGCGAAAGGTCGTCACAGCTTAACTGTTTAATTTCAGTTAAGACTGTCAAGACTTGGGTGTTATGACAACACTTTACGGCTTTAGCACAGATGTGCGAATACACTGTGCTGCCGATTATAAAACTGTGTTCGATGGTGCGCTTTTTAAAGTGCATCAACCCCATTTCTTATTTCTAGCAAAAATCTCCGAACAGCCGAATAGCCGTTTGGGTATTGTTGTTGCTAAGAAAAAAGTGCGCCGCGCACATGAAAGAAATCGAGTAAAGCGACTTGCACGCGAAAGTTTTCGCCTGCATCAACAGCAGTCTAATGTATTAGATATTGTCGTTATGCCAAAAATGGGCATAGAGGCGGTACCGAATGCAGAGTTGCATCAGCAATTACAATTTGCTTGGCAAAAATTGCAGCGCCTTGCAAATAAGCATAAAAAAATAGCTACCTCCCCACAAGCGTAGAGATGACCAATGGTTCGTTTACTGCATTGGCTCATTCGTTTCTATCAGATTGCGATTAGTCCTTTATTGGGACCACGCTGTCGTTATATTCCAACATGTTCTCAATATTCTTTGGAAGCAGTCCATCAACATGGTGCTGTACGTGGAGTGTGTCTAGCTGTTCAGCGTATTTGCCGTTGTCATCCTTGGGGCGGTTCAGGCTATGATCCTGTTCCATCAAAAGCAATTCGTTTTATTTCATTTCAGCAAATAGATTCTCAAACGCTTCACGTTGCTGTACCCTTTCGTGAACGTTTATTGAACCAAAATCACTCTAACCACTTGGGGTAATACCTATGCAACAATGGGCCAGGATTGCAATTCTAGGGGCCATGTTTGTTGTCGCATATTTGCTCATTTTGGCTTGGCAGAAAGATTATGGAAATGCGGAACAAAAACCTCAGCAAAATGCTGCGGTGGTAACGCATGAAGTATCTGCCGATTTACCAAATGGCCAGACAGCTACGGCTGCTACTGATGTGCCGCAAGCAAATAATGCTGCTACACAACAAACAACAGATGCCACTGCACCTGTTAGTCAACAGTTAATTTCAGTACAAACTGACCTTTACCATCTTTGGATTAATCCAAAGGGTGGCGATATTGTTCGTATTGAATTACTCAATCATGACAAAAATAAAGACAGCGATGAACCGTTTGTAATGCTTGAAAGCGATGCAAAACGGACTTATGTTGCTCAGTCTGGCTTAATTGGTCTTAATGGCCCTGACAGCAATCCGAAAGGACGTCCGACCTATGAGATTGAAAAATCTTCATATACGTTAAATGACGCAAAAGCTGTGAAGGGTAAAGATGGCCAAACAGCAAAAGTTTTGTCAGTACCAATGGTTTATAAAACAGCAGATGGTGTAGAGGTTATTAAAACCTTTAACTTCACTGAAGGTGAATACCCTGTTGTTGTGAATCATAAAATCGTGAACCGCAGTGCTCAGAACTGGCAAGGTCAGATGTTTGGTCAGCTTAAACGCGACAACTCTGAAGATCCAGGTAAATCTGATCAAGGTATTTTCACTTTAGGTACATTCCTTGGTGGTGCATGGGGTACGCCTGAAGAACATTACAACAAACTTAAATTTGCCAACTTCAATGAAGAAAAATTGAATGTTGAAGCAACTGGCGGTTGGGTTGCAATGGTTCAGCATTACTTCGTGAGTGCGTGGATTCCTGGACAGATCAAATTAACGCAAGCCAATGGTCAGCCTTATGCTGCGAAACTTGAGTCACGTAAATCTACTGATGATATGAACATTATTCAGTTCACTTCACCTGCAATCAATGTTCCTGCAGGAACTGTGGCAGAAGTAGATGCAACGTTCTATTCAGGTCCAAAAATCCAATCTGAATTAAAAGAATTGGCGGTTGGTTTAAACCAAACTGTAGACTACGGTTGGTTGTGGCCTATTGCGAAATTATTGTTTGTCGGTCTTGAGTTTTTCCACGGTTTAGTGGGTAACTGGGGTTGGTCAATTATTCTATTGACGATTCTGGTGAAACTGATCTTATGGCCATTGTCGTCGAAGAGCTACCGCTCTATGGCGAAAATGCGTGTGATTGCACCTGAAATGCAACGCATGAAAGAAGAGTTCGGTGAAGACCGTATGCGCTTCTCGCAAGAAATGATGGCATTGTATAAACGTGAACAAGTGAATCCACTGTCGGGTTGCTTGCCGTTATTGCTCCAAATGCCGATCTTCCTTGCTTTGTACTGGGTATTGATGGAGTCTGTTGAACTACGTCATGCGCCGTGGTTAGGTTGGATTCAAGATTTATCTGCGATGGATCCATGGTTTATTTTGCCGCTATTAATGGGCTTGACCATGTTCATTCAGCAAAGTTTGAACCCACAACCGGCTGATCCAATGCAGGCGAAAGTCTTCAAAATCATGCCAGTGATCTTTACGGTATTTATGTTGTTCTTCCCTGCGGGCCTTGTGCTTTACTGGATCTGTAACAACAGTATTACTATTCTTCAACAAGGTTTGATTAACAAATCAGTTGAAAAAGACCGTTTAAAACGTGAAGCGGCTGACTCAGCAAACTAAGCATTGCTGATGGGCTGAATAAATCCGCTTAAGATGGTAATCTTAGGCGGATTTTTCTTTATCTGTCGTTTGAAAATTTTTAGGTGAATTTTATGTTAAACCGAACCACCATCGCAGCAATTGCCACACCGCCGGGTCGTGGTGGTGTCGGCGTGATTCGCCTGTCTGGTCCCAAATCTTATGCCATTGCAGAAGCATTAACGCAGCAATCCCTACCTCAAGCTCGTTTTGCTGGTTTCCGTAAGTTTTATGATGCATCGAATGAAATCATGGATGAAGGTTTGGTGATTTGCTTTCCAAATCCGCACTCTTTTACGGGCGAGGATGTGGTGGAGCTTCAAGGTCATGGCGGCCCCGTTATTCAAAATGCATTATTGGCACGGTTACTTGAATTGGGTGCTATTGCTGCAAAAGCGGGCGAATTTTCAATGCGCGCCTTTGAAAATGGCAAAATGGACTTGGTGCAAGCCGAGGCGATTGCCGACCTGATTGATGCCACCTCACAAGCAGCGGCACGTTCTGCGGTACGTTCATTACAAGGTGCCTTTTCGAGCAAGGTTAATACGGTGCTAGAAAAACTTATCCATTTGCGTTTGCATGTGGAAGCAGCGATTGATTTTCCTGAAGAAGAAATCGACTTTTTGGCGGATGGTAAGATTTTGGGCTTATTGGATGAAGTGGCAAGCTCGGTCCATGCTGTACAGCAGTCTGCTCGTCAAGGTCAGTTACTACGTGAGGGTTTACAAGTGGTGATTGCCGGTAAACCTAATGCAGGTAAGTCATCTCTACTCAATGCTTTGGCGGGTGTGGAACGTGCGATTGTGACGGATATTGCAGGTACGACACGTGATGTTTTACATGAAAAAATAAGCCTCAATGGTTTGCCGATTACTTTGACCGATACCGCTGGTTTACGTGAAACCGGTGATATCGTCGAAAAAGAAGGGATTCGCCGCGCAATTAAAGAAATTGAGCAAGCTGACTTGTTACTTTTGGTCTATGACTTAAGTCAGGGCGAAGATCCACTGCAATTGGCTCAAGCGTACTTCGCGGATCATATTGAACCGAAGCGTTTGATGCTGATTGGTAATAAATGCGATTTGACGGGATCTACCGCAGAAATTACCGATTTAAACGGTTTTCGACATATTCGTGTTTCGGCTAAACAAGAAACCGGCGTTCAAGCGCTTATTGATGCGATTACAGCGCATGCAGGCTTTCAACCAGAGGAAGATACCTTTATTGCTCGAACACGTCATTTAGATGCAATGAAGCGCACTCAGCGCTATCTTGCAGAAGCACGTGAGCAGTTGGTGGTTTATCATGCGGGTGAGTTGGTAGCCGAGTCTCTACGTTTGGCGCAAAATGCCTTAGGTGAAATTACGGGTGATTTCAGTGCAGATGATTTACTCGGGAAGATTTTTGGATCGTTCTGTATCGGAAAGTAATAAAACGATTGAGCTCCTCATTTCACCTATGGATAGATCCATCCAAAGCACGATGTTCGAAAACATCGTGCTTTTTTTACATCGTTTAGCGAGGGTTTGAGCCCAAAATGATTTTAAAGATCGTTCTCAGCACATCTTTCATTTTCATCCCATAAAAAGGATTGATTGCTGCTCTTTTCGATGCGGCTTCAACTTTGACTTTGAGTGTTGCATAGTCTGGAAATTGTTGCTGTTGCGAAGATTTTTCGACCGCTGACAAAATATCAATTAAAAAAGCACGATTGATTTTTGAACTTAATGGAATGGATTGATACCACTGTTTTTCAAAGCGACGATCTAAAAAGATATCGGGAATTTCGGGGCTAGTGGCATAAAACATGGCTTTGGTGCGCATACATTTGCTGCATTGACCACAATTTTTAGGTCGAGCCGTATAGTTCACACAGATCGACAGGGTTTGTAAATCTAAGTTCGATTGGCTTAAAAATGCGGTTTTTTGTGATCGCGTGACATCATCGTCGAGGGTGATTAAGACCCCAGATCGGTTCTTCATCAATCGGTTGGATGCCGTATTTGAGCCATAGGGATGAACGAATAATTGTTGATCTAAACGGTAATCGGCTGAAATTCGATATTGCTGGTAATGTTCAAAAATCGAAGCGCAGGAAAACAGCGAAAAGATATGTGTGACATGCGAACCTTTAGGGTTACAGCCATATTTACTGTACAGCGCGTAAGCATCAGTTTTTACCACGCGACTTTGCTTAAAAACTTGGCTTCTAAAGTCATGGGTCTGATCCATTAAGGCCTGAAATTTTTCATGGTCATCAAATTTATAATCCATTCCATGCACAGTGAGACAATCAGAGTCTTGCCCATTTTCAAGAAAAGCTTTGTATGTACTATATGTGGAGTCAATTCCACCGCTAAAAAAGCTTAAATTTTGAGTGGTTTGGTTTGCCGGTGGTGTTTGGATAATCGATGCAGCACTGAGCATGACTGGTTGATATAAATCAGGTAACCAAGCGGCCCAGACAGTTGAAACCTCCCGTGCGGAGTGGAGGGTTTGTATTGAAATAGGTCCTTCTATATGCAGCGGGATGCCAAGGCGCATGGCAATGGGTAAAAAGCCCCAAACGATAAAATCATAGGTTTCTAATTGCGGTAAGGATTCAAACGGTAAAATATAGTGAATATTCCCGTATTCGCTGCTGGCGATGATTTGATTTTCCGCAGTGTTAATTTGACATTGAATTTTTAGCATTTTTTTAAATTTTTGAATCACATCACACAAGATCTTAATTTAATTTGATTGATTTTTATAGGGTTTCTTAATTGTTTTTGGGTTTAAGAAGCACCCAATACAAGATGCTTCTTGAATAAGTTCAGTGGTTAATTGGTGTTCAGACTGCGGTGCCAAAACAATAAGCCGATACACAATAAGCCTACGCCAATACAAAAACCTAAAACACCGACCATCAAGCCGAAATGATCAGATAAATAGCCGGCTGCAATAATTGGAATAATGGTGCCTAGATATCCGATAAATAAATAGGTCGAGATCACCGCAGCACGGTTTTGATTGTTGGTCATTTGATGAACTAAGCCAAATGCGCCTAAAAGCCCCAGACCATGCCCGACACCGACTAAAACATCGCTAATAAAAAACAATGCGCTCCAATGTTGGGTCATACATAGCGCAAGGAGCGCATAGCTCAGTATTAACACTATTAAGCCGGCATTGACACATTTTGCAGAAGGAATCGATTTCGCCATAAATTGCACGACAGCGGAAACCAGCAAGATACTTGCAATGGCACTACCACTGACCAAAGGGCCATGCCATGGGATTGCATCTTTGACGAAAGAGGGTGCGAGTGATGCAAATAAGCTAAAAGAGCCAAAGGCACAAAAGGCAGTTAGTCCGGCGATATAAAATCGTGAATGATCACGCTTTTCAGGCAATTCCAAATGTGGTGCCACTGAAAAAGGCTGTGGCTCAAAATTCGGTGTGCGAATAAAAAATAACCCTATTAAACACGCCAAACCCCCAAAGATCACAGGGATATAAGGGGTAATTAAAGGCTGTTCAGAGAACTGAGCGATCACCCCACCAATAAATGGGCCAAGACCAAAACCAATCACAGTTATGATTGAACTCAGCTGCGGAGCATTATTTTTATGCTGTTCAGGAATGGTATAGACCATGCCAAGCATAGCTGAGGTACTAATTAAACCCGAGGCAATGCCGATAATAAAGCGCCCGATAGATAACCACAGCGCATTACTGGCAAACACCGACAAGCTTAAACCCAAGATGATGCACGCCATACCGATTTGCAGGGTTCTTAAAAAACCAAAACTATTACTGGTACGACCTAAAAACAGCAAGGTCGCTAGGCAACCAAACATGTAGGCAACAAAGATATAGGTGATATGACTCGGCAGCAGTCCCCAAAGTTGTTGATAAATGGGATACAGAGGACTAGCTAGCGCTGTACCAATAGTGCCCATACAGAGTGCAAGGCTCACCATGATAAATGGTCGCCAAGAGGGAGATGTGGTCATTTTAAAGTCGCAGAGGTACAGTCAATAGGGTCAATATTGTGCTGCATGAGAAAGAAGGAAATATGGGCTCAGTTTAATGCCGATTGTTTTCTATGGTCAAATCACAGTTGTAACTTTATCCATAGCGTTTAAGCAGTTTTACAAATTCTTCCAGTTCTGCTTCATTAATTTCAGCATCTTGAGGCAATACATGATGGCGTAAATGTGCTTCGATTAATTCATTCATTAATCCATTCACTGCACCCTTGATGGCCGCAACCTGTTGTAAAACCTCGATACACCCTGCTTCGGGTTGCTGTAAAGCCAGTTCGACCGCATTGACCTGACCTTGTAGACGTTTAACCCGATTTAAAATCTTTTTGTCCTGATGTAAATGACTCAACACTTTCTCCCGAAAATAAATATACTATGGGGGAGTATATTTAAGCATAGAACCTAATGAAAACTTCCCCATCCATCCGAATTCATCATCATCAATTTGATGAAGGTAATCCACTCGCACAAAAACGGATCTTAATTGCCACTATTTTAACGGCAGTCATGATGTTGTTAGAAGTTATTGGCGGATGGATTTTTAATTCGATGGCATTATTGGCTGATGGTTGGCATATGAGTTCACATATGTTGGCATTAGGCTTGGCCTATTTTGCCTATCGTGCGGCACGCCACTATGCCCAAGACGCTCGTTTTAGCTTTGGAACTTGGAAAATTGAAATTTTAGCGGGCTATAGCAGCGCGATATTATTGATGGTCGTTGCTGCATTTATGGCTTTTCATTCGGTGGAACGCTTATTCAACCCGGTCCAAATTCATTATAACGAAGCAATCCCTATTGCGATTTTAGGTCTGGTGGTGAACTTGATCTGTGCTTGGTTATTGCATGATGACCATCACCATCACCATCACCATCACCATCACCATCATCATCACGACCTCAATCAGAAAGCAGCCTTCATGCATGTGGTTGCTGATGCGGTGACTTCTGTGTTGGCGATTGTGGCTTTATTTGCCGGAAAATGGATGGGCTGGGGTTTTTTAGATGCGCTATTGGGGATTGTCGGTGCAGTTCTAGTTGGCAAATGGGCCATTGGCTTGATGAAAGAAACTGGACAAACATTACTGGATGCGGAAATGGATCACCCTGTCGTTGATGAGATTCGAGAAGTTTTAATGCAATTGCCTGTCGACGTCGATGTGACCGATTTACATGTGTGGAAAGTGGGTAAAGGTCAGTTTTCGTGTATTGTGGCCTTAGAAACCAGTCAGGCATTGAGCGCAGATGAAGTGCGTCAAGCGCTGTCGATTCATGAAGAAATTGTACATGTGTCTGTTGAAATTAATTCACCTGATGCAGCTTAATATGTTCCACGTGAAACGGCATGTAGCTATTGCGTAATGAACTGAAAAAAGCCCAAGACTTTCACGTGTTAAGGCTTAGAATGCTGAATCAATTAAATGTTGAAGTTTGGTCTATGTTGAAAAAAATATGTGCGTTGGCGTTGAGTACCACCCTTTCGACTTTTGCTTTGGCAGATGCAGCACACGTTCAAAAGCTCTTGGCAGAAAAGCACCCCGGTTTAAAAATTGAGAATATTCAAAGTACCGAAATGCCGGGCATATATAGCGGCTTTGTTGAAGATCAAGTTTTGTATTTGAGTGAAAATGCGGATTATGTGATCGCAGGTTCTATGATCCGTTTAAAAGATCAAAAGAATCTGACCAAACAATTGATCCTCGGTCAGCAAAAAACTGAGTGGAATAAACTTCCATTACAAGATGCGATTAAAACAGTCAGGGGGAATGGGAAGCGCCAAATCGCGATCTTTTCTGACCCAAATTGCCCATATTGTAAGAAGCTTGAAGTAGAGCTGGCAAAACTCAATGATGTGACCATTTATACTTTTGTCACAGCGATAAAACCGCAGTCGTTGGCGCCATCTAAGCAGATTTTTTGTGAGTCAAACCCTGTTATGGCCTGGGATAATTTAATCAATAAGGGAATTCAACCGAAGTCAGCGAAAAGTTGTGCAAACCCCATTGATCGAAATTTAAAATTAGCTAAAAGCTTAAAACTAAGTGGTACACCGGGAATCGTATTTGCCAATGGTTCGATCTTAACCGGTGCTTACCCTGCTGCTGAATTAGAATCGATGTTAAAAGAGATCAAATAATTTCAGCTGTACGTCATGAATAAAATATAAATAAAAAAATACCCGTCTACAGGCGGGTATTTTAATGGCGCTATAAAAATTAGACGCGGGTTTTTTTCGTTACAAGGTTATAGATAAACAACACGATGATCGCACCAATGACGGAAGCGATAAATCCTGCAGCAGAATTTTCTCCATATAGACCTAATAAACGTCCGCCATAGGTCGCAAGTAAGGAACCTGCAATCCCGAGAATGGTGGTCATGATGAAACCGGCTTTGTCATCTCCAGGATGGATCGCACGTGCAATTAAACCAGCAATAAAACCAACAACAATCGCAACAATGAGTGACCACATAGTAACTCTCCTTTTGTTATCATGTATTTGTTTTTTACGACTTGTTCAATCTTTATCTTTAATCAAAACTGCGCAGAGCTATAGCCTAAACATGCAAAAAACTGTTGTTTTTTTGTTCAAAAATAGCCCAAAAAATAAAAAAAAAGTGGCCTTCGGCCACTCTTAAGTATCTGATCTGGCTTAGAGACCAATTTCGCCAATAAATGGAATATGACGATATTTTTGATCATAGTCCAAACCATAACCCACGATAAATTTATCTTCGACTTCAAAACCTAAAAATTTTACATCGAGGTCAATTTCACGACGTGAAGGCTTGCTGACCAAAGTACAAAGCTCGATTGAGTTTGGATTACGCGTCTGTAAAATTTCTAAAACTTTGCTTAAGGTATTTCCTGAATCGATAATATCTTCAACCACTAAGACATCTTTATCCTTAATGTCTCCGTCTAAATCTTTTAAGATTTTTACATCACGAGTAGATACGGTCCCACCGCCATAACTTGAAACGGTCATGAAATCGAGTTCATGCGGTTTTGAAATCGCGCGGCAAAGGTCAGCCATAAAAATAACGGAACCACGTAATAGACCGATTAACACCAACTCTTTGTCGCTGTTAGCATAGTGTGCATCAATTTTTGCGCCAAGCTCTTTCACTTTAGCTTGAATTTCTTCAGTGGAAATCAGTACGCTCATTTGAACAGACATGGGTAGATACCTAAAAAAGCAAATCAAAAAAATAAAAAAGGTGTTGACTTGCAACACCTCTAAAGATGAACCAATTTTAATACATCTGGCTCGCAGATGCATCTTTTTTGCCGTTGAAAATGTAATCAGTTTTTCTTGGAAGTGCTGTCACGCTTGAGTAAGCACAGACAAGCGACGGCAATCAGTCCAATTTTCAACGCTGTTTTTCGTCTTGGTCGAGCCGTTTTATGCTTTGACATAGGCACATTGTCCAAACACATAGGTGGCATGGATATTACGATCATCACCCATCAGCATCAGGGCAAATAAAGCATCTTCCAGATTTTTGGCACGTTGTTGACGTAGGGCTTGTAGAGCCGTGGCTTTTAAATCGAGCACCACAAAATCTGCTTCTTTGCCCAAATCAAAGTTTCCAAGTTTGTCCTCTAGGTCTAAGGCTTTTGCCCCCCCTAACGTGGCATGGTACAGCGCTTCAAATGCGGACAGTTTATCGCCTTGAAGTTGTTGAACTTTGTAGGCTTCATTGATGGTTTGTAGTTGGTTAAATGAGGTGCCTGCACCAATGTCTGTGCCTAAGCCGACTTTCACCTGTTTTTCCCATGTTTTCTTTAATGGAAATAAACCACTGCCTAAGAACAAATTCGAGGTTGGACAAAACGCAATGGCAGAGTTGGTCTGATGCATACAGTCCCATTCAGCATCTTCCAAATGCACGCAGTGCGCAAACACGGAACGTGATCCGGTCAGACCATAATGATGATAAACGTCTAAATAGCCTTTTTGCTCAGGGAATAATGATTTGACCCACGCAATTTCATTTTTATTTTCACTCAAATGCGTATGCACATAAACATCAGGATACTCGGCTTTTAGCTCCCCTGCCCGTGCCAATTGTTCAGGCGTTGAGGTTGGGGCAAAACGAGGCGTGATGGCATACAGGTTACGGCCCTTGCCATGCCACTTTTCGATGAGTACTTTGGAGTCGTTGTAGCCACTCTCAGCTGTGTCACATAATGCTTCAGGGGCATGTCGATCCATCATGACCTTACCGGCAATTAAGCGCATCTGATGCTGTTCTGCAGCTTTAAATAAAGCATCGACCGATTGTGGATGAACGGTACAAAAAACAAGAGCTGTTGTGGTTCCGTTTTTGAGTAACTCGTTTACAAAGAACTGTGCAATTTGCTCTGCATAAGCCGGATCTTCAAATTGGATTTCAGTTGGAAAGGTATAGGTATCAAGCCATTCCAGTAGCTGTTCACCATAAGCCCCCATCATTTCCGTTTGTGGATAATGGATGTGGGTATCGATGAAACCCGGAACAATCAATTGATCTGGATAATGCTGTACTTCAACCTGATCTGGGAGATGGTGTTGTCCCTCAGACCATGGACCGAACCATTGAATTTTTCCGGCTTGCGTAATCAGCAAACCATCTTCGAAATAGCGCACTTGGTCGTGAATTTCACGTGCTTGGGCAACTGTATTCTGAATATCTAGAAAGCGACCACGGATCGCTGTAGATGCGATAACAGAAGACATGACATACCTGCAGTTTAGAATTTTTTCGGTTGATTGTAGCCCAATTTGGTTCAAAATACCGTTAGAGTAATTGTGAAAATGTGTTCTAAAAAATAGAACAGCTGTTTATGAGTGATTCTGTTTTTTTGTTCATTGTGTTTGATTTGAATAATACAAAAGCATTGAGCTGTATACATTGCATCGATGAATGAATAAAGACCATGAGTCGCAACGCTTGCTATATTGATCTCAAGAGCGCCCTTTAAAAAACGACAATGAACCCTTTAATGTACATGCGTTATTCAGACCAATTAAAACATGACCTATTGCAGCATCAAGGCATCATGCAGATTTTACATGCCCTGTATGCCATAGATACACAGGCTTATTTGGCTGCAGGCGTGGTTCGTAATTTGATTTGGTCACAGCGACATCAACAACACTATGCACTGGAAGGCACAGAAGTCGATGTGATTTATTATGCGGAACATGATGATGGAACACAGGGTTACAGGATTCAACAGCAGATGCAGTTGGATTTTCCTCACATTCATTGGGATGTCACCAACCAAGCGACAGTACACCAGTGGTATCGCTTGGAAAATGGCGAGCCGATACAGGCGCTCAAGTCGATTGAGCATGCGCTATCTTTGTGGCCAGAAACTGCCACTGCCATCGCCGTTAAATTGGATGATCAACAACAAATACAGCTGATTGCTCCTTTGGGTTTAGATGATTTATTTGAGTTAAATGTCCGTTGGAACCCACGTTTAGTCAGTCAGGCGACTTTTTTGCAGCGTGTGCAGCAAAAACAATTTTTACAACGCTGGCCGAAACTCAAACTCTTGATGACGCCTGAAGCTTAGCTCATGGCTTTATTACAGAATAAAAAAGCCTTCTCGAAAGAAGGCTTTTATTTATCTAAGCGTTTTATAACGTGGTTTGATGGTACTTCTTACTGTGTCGGATTGATAACCATGCAGTAATGGTTAAGGTCACCACAATAAAACCGAGTGAAATCCAAATTGGCATGTGGAACACATCGAGCAATAGCATCTTAGCGCCAATAAATACCAGGATAATGCCCAGACCATATGGTAAGTAATGCATTTTCGATGCAGCACCTGACAAGAGGAAGAACATTGCACGTAGACCTAAAATCGCCATTAAGTTTGCCGTCAGTACAATGAATGGGTCAGAGGTAACCGCAAAGATCGCTGGGATTGAGTCAACCGCAAAAATGACGTCCGATGCTTCAACCAAGATCAACACTAAAAAGAGCGGCGTTGCCCATAAGACACCATTTTGACGAACAAAGAATTTATCTTCATGCATCTGAGGGGTAATACGCATGTGTTTACGTAGCCACTTCAAAATCGCCATATCTTCGATATCTTTATCTTCTTCGTCTTGGCCTTTAAGGAATTTAAAGCCGGTATACACTAGGAATGCACCGAAGATGTACAGCACCCAAGAGAATTCTTGAACGAACCATGCCCCAATAAAAATAAAGATGGTACGCAGTACAATTGCACCAAGGACACCGTAGAGCAACAGTTTACGTTGCAAAGCCGGTGGAATGGCAAAGGCAGCAAAGATCATGAGCCAGACAAAAACGTTATCAATTGCGAGTGATTTTTCGAGCAGATAACCAGCGAAATATTCCATGACTTTGGTGTTTGCAACAGCGACACCAGCGGTTTGCTGTAAGTAGAGCCACAATGCACCACCGAATAAGGTAGCCACAGAGACCCATGCAATACTCCAATAGGCAGCGGTTTTGACTTTGATTTCTTGGCCTTTGTTATTTTTAAAGCCTAAAAAGTCGATGAGTAGCATGATGGTGACTAAACCGAAAAATGCCAGATATAGCCATAATGAGCCAATCGTTTCCATGTGTATTCTCCACATCTAACAACCAGCCATAAAAAAACCTCGACCAGTTGCCAGACGAAATAAAACGCCTGAGACAACATGATCAAGGTCTTGCCTACATCGTACTGTAATGATTTTCAGCAGCGATGCTCAGATACCGACTTTTTGCAAAGTGTAATGACGATATTCTGACACGTAAAACAAGGTTTACGTTTGGAGGAGGCTACTCCCCTTGTTCAAATTTTGTTTTGGACACTGTCCAAATATGCGGCAAAGCATGACAGTTTTTAGTACAAAGTGCAATCGGCAATTTGCGAATTCATTTAATGTGTCACGGGAGGATTAAAATCACCACGGTGTACCAACGCTAAGGCTAAAAGTGTGCCGATCACGGCGATGATTCCTCCGATCACGCCAATATAACTCAAACCGAAATGTACGCTGACCATGCCGCCCAAGAGTGCGCCACCGCCAATCCCGACATTATAAAGTCCCGAATAAATAGCCATGGCGACATCTGTGGCGTCGGATGCGAGATGCAGCGTCTTTGACTGTAATGCGAGACTAAATCCAATGATACTCATGCCCCATAATAAGCACACCGCGCTCACACCTGTAAAACTTAAAGAAACAGGAAGCAACAGCAGCATGGATAAAGCCAGTGTGGCCGTACTCAAAGGAATCGCAACTTTAGGATATTTCCCACCAAATTTCCCAAAAAGATAAGATCCCAGAAAGCCTGCAGCACCAAAGATTAATAACAACGTGGTGGTTTGCATGGAGCTAAATGCAGCAATGTTGAGTGAGAACGGTTCGATATAGCTATATGCGGTAAATTGCGCGCTAATTACGATAATGGTTAATGCAAAGACCATCATTAAGCTTGGACGGCGAATAAACTGTTTTAGGCTGCTTAGCGAGCCAGAGTTCAAACTCGGCAGTATTGGCAGCGTTTTGGCTAAAATCAGGCAAACGATACTGGCGCCAATGCCAATCAGAGCAAAGGTATTTCGCCAACCATAGGCTTCTCCGACCATACGCCCAAACGGAATACCGAGAACCATCGCCAAAGCTGTGCCTGTGGCCAAAAGCCCTAAGGCTTGAAATTCTTTGCCTTTCGGCGCAACACGTACCGCCAGCGATGCAGTAATTGACCAAAAAAGTGCATGCGAGAAGGCAATGCCAATGCGACTGAGCAATAAAGTATTAAAGCTCCATGCGAAATACGACAGAATATGGCTGACAATAAACACCATAAATAAGCAAATCAGGAGTGAACGACGTTCAATATTTTTGGTCAATAACATGATTGGCAAAGAAATCGGCGCAACCACCCATGCATAGAGCGTAATCATGATGCCGACATCGGTCGCGGCCAAGCTAAAGGTTTTGCCAATATCGCTGAGTAAAGCGACAGGTACAAATTCAGTGGTATTAAAAATAAATGCTGCGAAAGCCAAAGCAATCACAGCCGTCCAAGAGCCAGAAGAAGCCGTTTCGGAGGGAGAGGCAGACATGAGTGTCTTCAAATAAATAAAGTGGCTTATTTTACTATGCTCTATACACAAGCAGGAACCGATTTAAGCCCTGTGCATGCGGTTTAAATTAATACAAAAACAACAGAGTTGACCTGCATTACATGCCAATTTATAAAAAAATGGAGGAAATTTAAGATGTTTGTACAACAAGATGATGATCAAAAAAAAGGAGCTTTTTTTGTTGAGCAAGATGGGGACCGTTTGGCAGAGATGACTTACTCATGGGCAGGCGATGATAAATTTATTATTGATCATACCGATGTCAGTGACAGCTTGCGAGGACAAGGTGTTGGGCGACATCTCCTCGATGCAGCAGTGAATTTTGCTCGGGAAAAGAACGTGAAAATTATTCCGCTCTGCCCTTTTGCAAAATCTGTATTTGATAAAGATGAATCGATTCGTGATGTTCTACGCTAATACGCTAAATTGTATAGCGTGATGTGAATTAATCATTTGGATAAATAAAAACAGCCTGATCGTATTGCAATCAGGCTGTTTTATTTGAAATCTAGTTGTGAAGTTGAATTAAGATCGTGATTTATACAGCGATACAACCAAGCATGCTGCAGCAATCAGTAATACAAAGATGGCGATGATATAAAGGTCCATAATAAAAATATCCGGCAAATGTGATTTAATTGTTTTTTAATTAATGTGAAAGGTGTACGGATTTATTATCACCTACAGTTGAATATAGGTCGTTTAAGTTCTGTACCAATCACTTTCTCGTTTGTTACACGGTGTATTTTTTCATAAAAAGGAAGAAAAAACAGTGACTATGCAACATCAAGATAATGGTCAAAAAGGTGAATTTTTTCAGTTAAATGCTGAGGGTGTACGCCTTGCAGAAATGAGTTATCTATGGCGTGATGAACACACTATTGTGGCAAATCACACGTGGGTAGATGATTCCTTACGTGGGCAAGGGGTTGCTCGTGTGTTATTGGATCATTTGGTGGAGTTCGCTCGTGAGAAACACTTAAAAATTATTCCAACCTGTTCTTATGTAGAGGTGATGTTTCGTCGAGACCAGACATTAGCCGATGTTCAAGCCTAAAAAAGCCCGCGATGCGGGCGTTTTTATCTGTATGAAAGTTTAAAAAATGAGTGGTGCTCAATTGAGTTTGAGTTTCAACAGCGTTGATGGTGTTTTGACGATATGTGGCCACAATTGGAACAAAATCGAGCAGATCAATATTCCTAAAACCAAGCTTAAACACATGATATTTAATAAAGCAAAATCATTCAGCACGAAATAAATACTGCCAATGGTCATCATCATTAGTAAATAAATAAGATAGTGAGGAATCACGGTGCGCAGTGTTATTCCTAAAATAAATGAGCAAATAACGACATTAAAAAAATCTGAAACGCCAAAATTATTCAGTATGATCAAGGCAGCAAAATATACACAAGTGATCGATAAAAAAATGAGTAAATTTTTAAGCATGGTCGGCCTCTTTATTCATCTTCAAATGGAAATAATTTCATTGTTTTAATATGTATAAGTTTAAAAAAATGAAGGTGATATCGGTATACGTGATCTTGGTTTTGTGTTGTAAGTTAAAAAGCACATTTGATTAAAAAATATACAAATATTTTACTCATTCTGTAGCGATTTCTACGTTAAAATCGTGCAAATACTTTAAGAATAAACACAATGATACAACTCTGTTATGCCAGTACACGTGTAGAACAACAATTTGATTTAATACAAGATTTAAGTGATATTTTGGTGAGAGCCCGCAGCTTTAATACTGAAAAAAATATTTTTGGCGTGCTGTACTATGCAGAAGGCCGGTTCTTCCAATGCCTGCAAGGTGAGCAAGCGGCACTCGAACAGCTTTTTCAGCATATTATGCAAGATACGCGGCATCGGGATATTGTGCGTTATCCTGATCAAACTATTGATCAAATCGATTTTTCAAAATGGTCGATGAAATATGTAAATCGACATAGTGAAATTGCCAGTTTATTCCAGCGCTTTGGACATTCAAGCTTTCAACCAAACCTGCTTAATACGGAACAAATTCAGGCGTTTTTAACGACATTGTTAAGATTAGAAAATGTTGAACAGCCGGTTAAGCTGGATTTAGGCTATAAAAACCGAGGCTATCAGCATTATTTTTAAGCTGAGTGTGAATAAAAAAAAAGCCCGCGCAGCGGGCTTTTTTTTATTTTATCTAGTGGGTTTAGGCTTTTAATGCACTGATCAACTTCTGATGTAAACCACCAAAACCGCCATTCGACATAATCACCACAGCATCGCCCTCGCCTGCCTCGCTTACGATGGTTTGAATGATGTCATCCAGTGAACGAGCCACCACAGCTTTATTCGTAGCAGCTTCAAGCACAGGCTGTAGATCCCAATCCAAACCTTCAGGTTGATACCAAATCACTTCATCCGCTAAGCGTGCAGAATGTGCAAGGCCATCTTTATGGCTACCCATGCGCATGGTGTTAGAACGTGGTTCGATTACCGCCCAAAGCTTACGTTGACCCAGACGCTTACGCGCACCTTCTAACGTGGTATCAATCGCCGTTGGGTGATGTGCAAAGTCGTCATACACTTCAATGCCACGGATTGTGCCCAAAAGCTCCATACGACGTTTTACACCGCCAAAGTTTGAAAGTGCTTCGCACGCCGTTTCAATCGAAACACCGACATGTTCAGCCGCAGCAATGGTTGCCAAAGCATTGGCTACACTGTGTTGCCCAGTCATATTCCATTTGACTTCGCCTTTTACCACACCGTGTTGTAATACTTTGAAGTGAGAACCATCGTTCGATAGTTGTTCTGCGTACAGTTCAGACTTTTCATTGGCATCTAAAGATGTACGCACTACAGGTGTCCAGCAGCCCATTTCCAAGACTTCATCAATATTTGTCTCTGTGATGGGCGCAATGATACGGCCTTCACTTGGAATAGTACGCACTAGATGATGGAATTGTTTTTGAATCGCCGCCAAGTTGTCGAAGATATCGGCATGGTCAAATTCAAGGTTATTTAAAATCGCCGTTTTTGGATGATAATGCACGAACTTCGAACGTTTGTCGAAGAATGCAGAATCGTATTCATCGGCTTCTACACAGAAGTATTTTCCACCGCCTAAACGTGCACTCTCAGTGAAACCCAATGGCACACCGCCAATCAAGAAACCTGGGTTTAAACCTGCTTGATCGAGGACCCAAGCGAGCATGGTCGTTGTTGTCGTTTTACCATGGGTGCCTGCAACACCTAAGACATGTTTACCTTGTAGCACGTGGTCTGCAAGGAACTGTGGGCCAGAAATATAAGGCAGGCCTTCGTTCAGCATGTATTCCACTGCATCAATGCCACGTTTCATTGCATTGCCGACAATCACGAGATCTGGGTGTGGTTGAAGGTGGCTACGGTCATAGCCTTGCATTAAGGTAATGCCTGCATTTTCCAATTGGGTAGACATTGGTGGGTAAACGTTTTGGTCTGAACCCGTCACCTTATGTCCTAAATCACGCGCCAAGAGCGCCAATGAACCCATAAAGGTGCCACAAATACCCAAGATATGCAGATGCATTCGTTCTAACTCCACTGCTTTTATCGACACATCACTTTGTTATTGTGGTGTTGTCATTATAGATTTGGTTGAAAAGGTTAATTTCATTTGAGAGCAACCATAGCAAGGGTCTTAGCGAAAAGATAGATTTTTTTGTATGAGATCGTGCAAAAAGATTGAGCACGTAACTGATCAAATGTACGCAATTTTCTTGAGGATAAAAACACGGAAAATAGGCGCGAAATCATGATGAAAAACGTACAATAAGCGCAATTTTTTGCGATCTTGATTGCTTATGTCACTTGCCCTATTTTTATTGATTATCTCCAACTGTTTTATGACTTTGGCCTGGTATGGACATCTGAAATTTCTACATGATGCGCCGCTCTGGCAAGCGATTTTATTTGGATGGGCTATAGCATTACTCGAATATAGTTTTATGATCCCAGCAACGCGACTGTTGGCCAAACATGGGTGGTCTTTGGGTCAAATGAAAATCACACAAGAAGTCGTGACGCTATTGGTCTTCGTTCCATTTATGATTTTCCTTTTTAAACAACCCTTTAAGTTGGACTATTTGTGGGCAGGTTTATGCCTTTTTGGATGTGTCTATTTCGTGTTTCGCAGTGCTTAACTGATCCAATGCTGCATGGCTCTGATCATTTAAGTGAGGCGTGTTTGCAGGCATTTTTGAGGACTTTACTAAACTCACGGTCTCGTGGAGTGGGATCTTCATAGTCAAAGGCATAATCACTCTCATTGGTTAGTACAGTCTTTGACCGTCTGCTTCAAAGTCCATGAGTGCAAAACCAAAGCTTTGGTCATCACAATACACACGATATTCTGAAATTGAATACATGTTATCACGGCCATCATCTGCTTTGTAATAGCCTGTCATCTTGAACGACTCACGTTCATCAATGATCGATTTGCCAGTGACTAAAAATTTTTCGTGGATGTAGCCATTACTCTTAATCTGGCTGTTATAGCCTTTTTGTTTCTGTAAGAGGTTAAATTCTATTTCAAATTGGCTGGTATTGAGTTGAACCAGTTGGGCAAAACTCTGAGAGCTTAAGGCTAAAGTGAGCAGGATGAAGATCTGTTTCATCTTTAAAGTGTCTTATAAATATTGATTTAATAAAAGTTTTTATAAAATTGAAAAAAATAAAAATAATTTTATAAAAATATTATGGAGTTTTCTCTTTAAAGACAACCGTTAAATTTTATCAAATGGAGCGTAGAACTCTGTCCTTCAGGTCAGAGATATAAGCGACACGACATGAAGTGTCGTTTGATTTAACTAAGGACTATTTTCCTTGAGTTTTGATTGTTAATATAAGTACATGAAAACCCTTAAATTACGTATAAAAGATA